>CAYUEI010000393.1:0-2598 GCA_964443445.1 uncultured Prolixibacteraceae bacterium
GTAGCAGAAAACTGCATGAAAAGTGAAAAGATACAACCGGAGCAGGGAGTATTTACATTTGGAGATGCTGATAATTTTGTAGCGTTTGGCGAAAAGTATAATATGAACATTATCGGACATACATTAATTTGGCATTCACAGGCGCCGGCATGGTTTTTTGTTGACAAGGAAGGCAAAGATGTTTCGAGAGATACATTAATTGCAAGGATGGAAAACCATATTTCAACATTAATGGGTAGATATAAAGGAAGAGTTGATGGCTGGGATGTTGTAAATGAGGCTTTTGAAGATGATGGGCAATGGAGAAAGAGCAAGTTCTATGAAATAATTGGAGAAGATTATGTGAGACTGGCATTTGAATTTGCCAGGGAAGCGGATCCTGAAGCTGAATTGTACTACAATGATTTTTCGATGGCTAAGTCCGGAAGAAAAGAATCGGTTATAAAACTGGTAAAAGATCTTCAGGCCAAAGGAATTAAAGTTGATGGCATAGGAATGCAGGGTCACTTCACAATGACATATCCAACCATTGAAGAATATGAAGCAGCAATCGCAGATTACAGCAAACTAGGAGTTTCGTTGATGATAACAGAGATGGACCTGACAGTTTTGCCATGGCCATCTGATGAAGTTACTGCAGAAATTTCTACTCGATTTGAACTAAAAGATGAGTATAACCCTTATCCTGATGGATTGCCTGATTCAGCTTCTATAGCTCATACAAACAGATATCTTCAGTTTTTCAGGATCTTTGACAAGTACAGCGATCATATTAACCGAGTAACTGTATGGGGAGTAAATGATGCTCAATCGTGGAGAAATTACTGGCCAATAGTGGGCAGGAGAGATTATCCGGTTTTGTTTGACAGGGATAACAAACCTAAACCTATAGTTGACAGTTTGTTGATGTTGTAACAAGGGCGTCATTGCGAGCGAAGCGTGGCAATCTGTACAATAGAAGAAGAGATTGCTTCGTCGTACCTCCTCGCAATGACGTTATACGATCGTTTCTCGTCGCAATGACGGATACGCTTAATTGCAATTACAATAGAAATAGATTTATTTTAAAATATATAGTTATGAAAAAAGCAAAACATCTGGTGAAGCACATTTACACTGCTGATCCTTCAGCACATGTGTTTAATGGTAGAATATACATTTATCCTTCGCATGATATTGAAGGGGGGATACCTGAAAATGATAATGGTGATCATTTCGACATGAAGGATTATCACATCCTTTCAATGGATTCGATAGATGGTGAAGTTACTGATCATGGAGTTGCCCTTGACATAAAGGATATACCGTGGGCAGGACGTCAATTATGGGCTCCTGATGCAGCTCATAAGGATGGGAAATACTATTTATATTTTCCAGTAAAGGATAAGCAGGATATATTCCAAATTGGAGTGGCAGTAAGTGACAAGCCTGAAGGACCATTTAAGGCTCAGCCTGAAGCAATAAAAGGCAGTTTCAGTATAGATCCGGCAGTCCTTGAAGATAATGATGGAAATTACTATATGTATTTTGGAGGAATCTGGGGTGGACAACTTCAAAGATGGAGAACAGGGGAATATGACATTAACGGGCAGGAGCCTGCTGATAATGAACCAGCTTTGTGTGCCAAGATAGCTAAAATGACAGATGACCTTTTAGAATTTGCTGAAGAGCCTAAGGACGTTGTTATTTTAGATTCATATGGAAAACCGCTGACAGCCGGGGATCACAATCGCAGATTTTTTGAAGCTGCCTGGGTATATAAACACAATGGTAAGTATTATTTTACATACTCAACAGGAAATACACATTTGTTGTGTTATGCAATAGGTGACAATCCATACGGACCATTTACATATCAAGGAGTAATAATGACTCCTGTTGTAGGTTGGACTACACATCATTCGATTGCTGAATTTAAGGGTAAATGGTATCTTTTCCATCATGACAGCAAGGTATCGGGTGGGAAGACATGGCTGAGAAGTGTAAAAGTTGTTGAGTTGACACATCGTCCTGATGGAACAATAGAAACAATTGATGGTAACGCTGACGAATAGAAGTTATTTATAATGTATAAAAAATCCCGGTTAACTAATTAACCGGGATTTTTATTTAGATACCTAAAGAAAAACAAATTATTCTTCGCACTCCATATTAGTCTCCTTGATCATTTCAACAACTTCAATAAGTTCGCTCATTTTGTCGCTTAATACCAGTGAATTTATGTCAATACTTGAGCAGGACATTAAATCAGCTGTAAGTTTTTCTGCAGCAGCAGTACAGTCTGTTCCATCGCAGTTATACTTCTTTCCTTTATAAGAATAATAACATTGTATAGAGTTACAGCATGCCTGCCATTCATTTCCACAGCCGTCATCGACAGCACCGCTGCAAGTATATCCTACGGCCGGTCCGGCTTTTTTACATCCGTCAAAGGTTACAATTACAGCAAAAGCTCCGATGATAAACAAAGGAAGAATAAGAAATTTTGCAATTTTTTTCATAAAATGATAATTTAAAGGTTAGTGATTTTCAGCAATTTGATTTTTAAATGTGTAATAAATGTACAACAAAAATTAATATCACAGAATATTGAGGGGG
>CAYUEI010000394.1:0-2595 GCA_964443445.1 uncultured Prolixibacteraceae bacterium
ATGGGTGGTTCTGACCAATGGGGCAATATTACAACCGGTACAGAATTAATAAGAAGAATAAGCGGAGGTGAAGCATTTGCAATGACCTGCCCTCTTATTACAAAAGCTGACGGAGGAAAATTCGGGAAAACAGAATCAGGTAATGTATGGCTTGATCCGGAAAGAACATCACCTTACTCTTTTTACCAATTTTGGTTAAACACATCGGATACTGATGCTGAAAAATATATAAAGATATTCACTCTTTTGTCGGAGGAAGAAGTAAAAGAGCTGATTAGTCAGCACAATGAAGCTCCACATTTAAGAATTCTTCAGAAAAGACTGGCTGAAGAAGTCACTACAATGGTTCATTCTAAAGAAGAATTGGATTCAGCAATTGAAGCTTCCCAGATATTATTTGGTCAGGGTACTGCTGAAACATTAAAGAAATTAGATGAAAAAACGTTCCTTTCTGTATTTGAAGGTGTTCCTCAATTTAATCTGTCTTCATCTGAATTTGAAAAAGGTGTAAACATCTCTGATCTTCTGGCCGTCAAAACAGATATATTTCCATCTAAAGGAGAATTAAGAAGAACAATTCAGGGGAATGGCTTAAGTATTAATAAAGAAAAAGTTACTGACCAGGAAATGGTTTTTACCCGAAGTAACCTTATTTCAGATAAGTACCTCCTTGTTCAAAAGGGTAAAAAAAATTATTTTCTTATAGTAGTTTCAGATAAATGAATCAGTTTAATTTGCTGAATCAATACTAAAACTGTAAAATTTACGTTGAAAAGTAATGACTAACTTTAATCTTTACCTATGGAGAATTTTTTTAATAATGAACGAATACTAAAATCACTTTGGAAATGGAAAATCCATATTTCTATAGCAGTATTAGCAGCGATTGTACTTTCCGTAATTATATCATCGCCATTATTCATTAAGCCAAAATATAAATCGACAGGCAAGTTATACCCTGTAAATTTCCAGGTGTATAGTGAAGAGTCTGAAAGTGAGCAACTACTTGAAAATATTCGTTCTGTTGATATTAAATTCAGACTTATAGATGCATTCCAACTTGATAAGGTTTATAAAATAAGCAAGCAGGATCCATTATACAAGACATACATACTTGACAAATTCAATAAAAATATAAGTTTTAAAAAGACTGAATTTGAATCAGTAGAAATAAAAGTTCTTGATGAAAATCCGCAAAGAGCTTCCGATATGGTAGATTCGTTAATCCTTTATTTCAACCAGTTACTTCAACACCAGCATGCTGTAAAATATTTAGAAGTTGCAGAAATCGCTGCTCATGATCTTAATAAGAAAAATAAAGAGATTGATTCCATTATCAACATAATGAATGAATTAAGAATTCAATATGGACTGTTGGATTATGATGCTCAGGTTGAAGCTGCTACAGTTGGATTAATGGAAGCATCAGTTAAAAATGGGAATACAAAACATGCACAGGAGGTACTGAATAGTCTGAAAGAAAAGGGAGGGGATTATAAACGACTCTCTAATATGCTTGTTGAATATGAAAATGTTGCTGACTCACTTAAAATACTTCAAGATTGGGGATTAAGTCACGGCACCAAGAAAATATCCTATGGGATAGTAGTCGAAAATCCATTCCCTGCTGATAAAAAATCATATCCTGTTCGCTGGTTGATAGTATTTCTCTCGACAGTAGGAGCACTTGCTGCATCAATCGTAGTTGTTTTGTTGATCGATTACGTTCGTGAAGGAAACTCAGCAAAATAATAACATCATACCGGATAGTTGGTTAAAGTATATCCTTTTTTATGCAATATCAATTGTATTTATTTTATTAAATGCATACCTGATACTTAAAAAAGATACGCTTGCAGGTATTGCCATACCATTTGTTTTTATGGTTATGCTTACTGCCTTTTACGCTTACGACAAACTAATCTGGCTTGCTGTTATATGCACCCCTTTATCATTACCATTATCAGAATTTGCAAATGGGTTGCCTTTTGATGTTCACATGCCAACCGAGCCGTTGCTTGTAGGGATTCTGATAGTATTTTTATTTTCTCTATCAACTAAAAGGAAACTTGAAAGTGATATAACCAAACACCCTATATCTAAAGTTATTTATTTCTATCTCGGATGGATTGCTATAACAACAATATCCAGTTCATTGCCATTGGTTTCTTTTAAATTTCTGCTCGCACGCATATGGTTTGTTGTTATCTTCTTTTTCATTCTTATATACCTCTTTAATAAACAGAAAAACATTGAAAGATTTATCTGGATGTATGTAATCGCATTTGTCCCTGTAATGTGCTACACTATATTCAGGCATCTGGGTTATGGATTGTATGATGATCAGGCAGCCCATTTTGTTATGTCACCATTTTTTAATGACCATACTTCATATGGAGCAGTAATTGCAATGTTCATCCCTTTCCTCCTCGGGTTTTCATATATGTACCGGAAAAATGCTAAAATAAGAATCTGGGTATGGGGATTAACCTTGTTGTTTTTTGTTGCCGAAATTTTATCATATACAAGAGCAGCCTGGCTTAGTTTGTTTATTGCAGGAGGCATCTGGGCAATATTAAAGCTAAGAATAAAGTT
>CAYUEI010000395.1:0-1348 GCA_964443445.1 uncultured Prolixibacteraceae bacterium
AATTATCCTTTGCCGTTGGCTTTAGCCAACGGAAAAATAATAGATCGATGTATATTTTGTTGTCCATATTATTTAGTGCAATATCATTATTTGCTGCCCTAAAATTGCACGACAAATTCGATCCTGCAAGATATTTCCTATTACTTTGGGCAGGACAAATAATATTGATATATGCAATATTTCACAACTCATTTACCTTTACCGGACAAGGCCTGGTCTTCATATCTATAATCGGCATAACCTTTTCTATCGGATCATTAACCGGCCATTTAATCGGCAATAAAATTCCTGAAGAAGAAAACAAAAATATATTCAACGCCTCGCGTTCATTGTTCTTTTTACAAATATGCCTTGCAATAGCATTCATAAATGTATTATTCGGCATATATTCAAACGGCTTCAACATCAGGGAAATATTTTCATTCAAAACATTACTTGAATTAAACAGTGCCGCAGCCGACAGCCGATATTCCAGCAACGAGCAAAGCAGCATAGTATCACAGTTCACTTTAATATTTGTTTACCTGGCACCCTTGTATGGAGGATATTTATTGCCAATGCTCAAAGGGCGAAAAAAAATCTGGACTTATCTTACAATATTTCCGGCTTTATTAATATCTGTTACCCAGTCGGTAAAACTGGGATTCATAACAAGTATCGTTTTATGGGTTACAGGCATTATAATTTCATCTTATTCAAATAACTTATCATTCTTCAGGATAAAAAAAGCCACTGTATTAAAGATTACTTTATTCTCCGGCTTATTCTTTTCAATACTATTCCTGTCGATGATGTTCAGGACAGGCCATTTCGATTCAGACACGTTTGAATATATAAAGCAGAAATTTGTCACCTATGCATTTGGCCATCTTCCGGTATTTGATTCGTGGTTTACAAAGAACATGGGAGAGCTTGATCCGTCGGGTGGAGTAAAAACATTCTGGGGAATTTCAAATGTTCTGGGACTTGCAGAAAGAAAACAAGGCGTTTTTTCAGAATTTGTTTACTTCTGGAAAAATATCAACCACAGAATACCATCAGACATGGGGACCAATGTTTACACGATGTTCAGGTTTATACTTGAAGACTTTGGTTTCATCGGATCATTTATAGTAATGTTTATTGGAGGAATAATATCCGGGTTTTCATGGATAATAGTAAAAAGGCAAAAAAACAATCTGCTATTCCAGACAATACTGATTGCAATGATGTTCTTCATATTCATGTCGTTTGCAACCTCAGTATGGGTTTACACAAGTTACATTGCAACAATAATATTCTTTTATTTCCTGTTAAACATTTCATTTTCTAAACAAGAGGTCAGGATAGCAACATGCCAACAGGTATA
>CAYUEI010000395.1:1448-2593 GCA_964443445.1 uncultured Prolixibacteraceae bacterium
GTTCTAACTTAGGAAAAGACATTGGGATAACACTTGCATCGCAAATTGCAATAATGATATTGGCGCTGGTGGTCAACAAATTGCTGAGTGTGATGTTAGGAGTTGAAGGATACGGGCAGTACAGCATCATAAAAAAAAGTACCCAGGTACTGTCGTTTGTGATGTTAAGCGGGATGGGAATAGCCTTACCGCGATACTTTTCAGGCTTTATAGCTCAAAAAGATTACGTCGGGGCAAAATCGACAGTTGCTTCATCATTACTGGTGACAATAACAGTAAGCCTGATAGTAACAACTCTTTGTTTGGTTTTCTTCAGGCAGTTATCGCCCCTGTTAACAGGAGGAAGTGATCACAGACTGTACATTGCAGCAATACTGTTTGCGTTAAGCTTGACCTTCAGTTCGCTGCTTTTTGCATATTACAGGGGGGCAGATGCGTTTAAAAACTTTGGAGTTTCGCAGATAGCCATTCAGTTAATAATTACAATAAGCACAATATTTTGGGGAAGAGATTTATTGCAAGTATTGATAATATGGTCGGGAGCGACGCTAATTTATGTAATAATCTCGATAATAATAGAATCAGGAAAGAATAAACTTTACAAAGAAAACCGGGTTACCCGGAACAAAGATATAATCCCTCAGTTAAAGAAAATGACAAAATACGGGATGCCCCGTATGCTTGGCGATTTCTTTCTATTTTCCTTTGCAGCCTTTCCGCTGATATACATTAGCAGGAAAACAGGATTAACAGAATCGTCATACTTTGCGACAGGGATAACCCTTACGTCATTAATAACACCTTTCTTTGCATTTACCGGAATGGTGTTACTGCCTTATGTGTCGAGAGCAAAAGCAGAGAACAACTTTACAGCGGCAGACAAGCTGGTAAAGCAATTAAGTATAGGATATATAATATTATCACTGGCAGCGATAACAGTATTATGGTTTGGCATAGAGCTATTTATAAAAATATTTTTCAGTTCCGGGTTTCTACCGTCAATAAATGTATCAAGGATAATAATATTATCAATACTATTTGAATCGATATATCTTTTATTAAGGAACCCGATAGATGCGGTCAGCAATTTCCCATACAACACAGTGAATTTATTTGTGTGTATAGTGGTAATGGTAGTGATGTTT
>CAYUEI010000396.1:0-2591 GCA_964443445.1 uncultured Prolixibacteraceae bacterium
CTCCGAAAACATCTTCACTCATAAAAGAAAATTGGCTGAGCTCGCCTTTTATTTCATCGAGAATAGTTTTAAATACTTCTGCAAAATATTCATTTTTAGTCATAGCTTTTATTTTATACATAGTTAGGATTCAACTAATTATTGTCACCCAATCCAATATTATCAAGAATTTTCCTAGTTTCCGGACAGTCAGTTAAATCTAATCCGTTAATGATAGCTGAAGAAATATCTTCATTTCTCCATCCGTAAATATGTCCGGTTTTATAACGCTTTTTTATAAATTGTTTGAATTGGAAGATCTGGAACTGTTTTAGCATCTCTTCAGGAATTTGTTCTTCATTTTCGCTACTGAAAAGAAGAAGATCTTCTTCACTAATTAAATCAGTGTCGTTCACTTGATTGTTTTCGCTGTTTGTAATTGCATCCATGATTATTGATTTTTATAGTTTTTAATTAAATTGTTTTTAAAGCGTTGAATTTTCTTTCAACTTCAGATAATTGTATATCGATTCCAACAAAAAACTCATGAAATTTATTTATCTCATCTGTAAATTGATTTACATTTTCAGGATCTATATCTTCTGTTTGTTTAATGTTGTGTTCCAAACCCGCTAATTCAAATTTCATACCTCTAATCCAATCGTGTATTTTTTCAACTCTTTCATTAAAAATTTCAGCACTTGAATTTCCATTTTCCTTTGTATTTGTAAATAATTGAAAGTACATAGGATTAATATTCAGTGCTGAAAATTTTGATGAAAAAAACCATATGAAATCTTCAATTGTCTTAAGTTCTTTAAAAAATGAACTAATATCTAATTCTTTAATATTAAGTTGTTGTAAATCATCCAATTTCAATGACTTAATACGTTTTATGATTTCTTTTAATTCTTTAGAAAGAGTTTTAGCATTCCTTAAAAAACGGTTTCGCCAATAAATTGGTAGACTATTAGTTTTTAAGTACTCATTGAAAAGTTTATCCTCTAAAAGATCTTCTAAACTTTCATTTTCAATTCCGAATTCTTCTAATTCTTTAAGTAAATACTTGTTCATAATTTCAAATTTTAATTGGTTAATAAATTATACTATTTTAAGTTTTGTTTTAATCGAATATTTTACGCCCTGTTCATTTTCTTTGATATAAACAGTATCGTTATACATTTCAATGTGAAATTGGTATCTAGTCCGTTCAATAATGATTTCATCAGTTTCGCCTTCTATAAAATCAACTTTGAAAAGCTTAGTATATCTCGGATTAGTCATTGATACTTTAACAATGGCAGTATATGCCTGGGGAATGATGGCTTCTTTATCTCTATTCTTATTCATTGTGTTTATTGTTTTTAATTTTATTTTCTTCTATAATAAAATCATTGAAATCATTGAAATCAGGGTAATACATTTGCGATAAGTTATGAGCGTTGCCATGATCAGTAATTACTTTATTAGCTGCATTAATACCCGGTTCATCATTGTCTAGCCAAAGGTTAATTCTTTCATATTTGTTGAGATCCACCTTGTGAAGGTTAACCAGAGAATTAAGGACTATCGAATCATATTGCGGATTTGTTCTAAAAAACTCGATACATGAAAGGAAATTAAAAAATCCTTCATAAAGATTCAAAGTATCATGTTTAATGCCTGGTATAGTAGTAATTGTTTTCGGCAAAATGCCCCCCTTAAAACCTTTTGGAAATCTTTCACTTTTTATGCCGTTGCGGAGTTCCCAACCTCCTAAATCATTTTTAAATCCCAAAGCATAATAACATTTTCCATTAACAAAATAGGTTACTTCTTTAAGATATTTAAAGGCTATAGAAAAAGAAATTGATCGTTTTTCAAGATACTTTATTAATGAAATACTTGTTATTTCTCTTACCTTTTCAATTCGCATTTTTGAGTTTTTCATTTTGGGGTCAAACTTCACTTTTATATTTGATGGCCTCATTTTTTCTATAATGTGAATTGCTGAAGTAACATCAACATTCGACAGCTCACAAACCAGATCAATAGATCCGCCTTTTTTATTTGCCCCGAAATCAATCCAGCGATTAGTTCCAGGTGTAACAAAAAAACTAGGTGTTCTCTCATTCCGGACAGGGGAAAAGTATCTTAATTTATTTCCTGACTGACTTTCCGGACGACAATTATAAACACTGCTAAGTATTTCGGTAATTGGTATTTTATTTGCTTCAATACAATTCATTATCTTAAAAAATTTTGTTTCAGACTTACATTTTTCTGTAACATTGTAACATTTATAGTTATATTACAGATAATCAATTTATTACAGTGTTACAAATGTGTTACAATAATGTTACAATGATTTTTCTGTAACAATTGTAACGCTGTTGTAACAATTTTGTAACATTTATTATATATTTATAAATCAAGTATATAGTATTCATTATATAGTGTTTTTGTTACATGTTACAATGAATTCAAAAATTCTTCCTTTTTAAAGGCATAGCATCTACCGGTAGAAGTGGTCTGGGTAATTGTTCCGGAAATTCCTCCTTTAGAATAGATATAATATCTTGATACACTTAATGGATGTACTTTTCTCCATTTAGATAAAACATCTTTGACTT
>CAYUEI010000397.1:0-2588 GCA_964443445.1 uncultured Prolixibacteraceae bacterium
TTACTAAATGAGGCCTCGGGTGATTGAACACCTAAAACATAAGATAGGGCAGCAGGGAAAAAAGGTCCACCCGGAAAGCAATCTCCAATATCAAGGCGATCATTTCCAGCTGCTGCTACGAGAACAGTTGTTGCATAAGCATTTGCTAGCACATTTTCCATGGTCATGGAGCGTGCATAACTTCCAAAACTCATATTTATAACAGTTACACCTTTATTTGTGGCATAGATAATTCCTTGAGAAATGGTTGATGCATCGCCCCGCCCTGAAGACTGAAAGACTTTTAGTGGCATTATCTTTGCCTTCCAGTTTACACCTGTTATACCAATCCCGTTATTTGATTCTGCTGCTGCAATACCAGCCACATGGGTTCCGTGACTGTTATCATCTGTTGGATTGTTGTCATTATTAATGTAATCCCAGCCAATATAGTCATCAACAAGGCCATTACCATCGTCGTCCATACCATTTCCGGGAATTTCGCCGGGGTTGTGCCAGATTTTATTTTGCAGGTCGGGGTGGTTCCAGTCAACTCCGGTATCTAATATGGCTATTATTTGTGAAGTATCACCGGTCGTTTGTTCCCAAACAATATCTGCTTTTATCTCTGATAAATACCACTGTTGGCTAAAGAGTGGATCGTTGGGAACTACCGCTGCATTTGAGCTTTTTAACATTGAAGATTGCATTTTATTGAGATCGTTGGCAGTCATTTCTGGACCAACTGGTTTCAAATCATCGATGGAATAGATGTAATTGGGTTCGGCATATTCCACTTCGGGCAAAGCTTTCAGTTCTTCAATGGTTTGAAAAATATCGGCAGGTATATTGTTCCCTGTTGATTTCAATTTGGGCAACACAATTTTATAAATATTATGCAAGCTGGGAATCAGCATATCTCGCCCCTGAGGATCTTTTATAATTTTAGCACTTTTAAGATTTAGTTCTGCTGGAAATAGCTTTTGGACAGACTCTATAGCAAGGCTGTTCAACACTTTATCAACACTAGAGATTCCTGCTGATTTCAAATTTGTACCCACATTAACCTGGACATTGTCTTTGAATTTTACTAACACTTCGTTATGAACATAGCTATACTGATTCATTCGAGGATCTCTTTGACTATCACCATCGTTTTTAGTAAATCGATCTGCTTCCTGTGCAAACAAGGCAGCGCTGCAAAAGATTAATAAAAGTACAAGTGACCTTTTCATAGATATTTTATTTTAGTTGTTTTTTTCAGAAGCTTAATATTTAAGCAGTTAATTCATCATTAAACAGAGCCATAAGTATAAACTGGAAATAAATAATTTTGAAAAAAATTATAATAGTTCTGTTTATTTGGTTATTGAAAAATAAAGAAACTTTTAAAAAGATTTTCAATCGCCATTAACTTTATACCTTGATGAGTCAAAATTAATACCCGTTATTGACTTTATAAAACCATCCTATTTTTTCTAAAAACCGAACTACATCTTTAATGCTTTTGAATGTTATATGAGGGAAAGATGATTTGGCATGGTTAATTATTCCTTGGTTTCTTTGGCAGTCAGAAATGTATTTTTTAATAGTATTCATTGGATATTTTAATTCACTGGAACAATCATTAACTGTAGCATTATGATTGTTGTGAAAGAATATTAATATTTCACGTTGGATAGCAGAAATTGAAAACGGTTTTATTGCATATCGGCTTTCCTTAAATAAAAGATTCAATTCCTCACTAAATGATCCTTTGTGATAAAACTCTGCTTTTATTTCAACAAATTCATTTTCTGTATATAAACAACTAACATTATACGTATTTATGTGAGAAATGACATTATAATCCGCATCAATTTCTAAAGGATGTGTTTCTTGGATTACCCAATAGACTTTTCCATCTTTGAATAACATAGGAATCTTGGTCTTAAAAGAAAAATTATAGGGTTCATTATACTTTGCTATATGTTTGTAAAACATATAGCCAGCTTTACCCCAGGTTAAATATTCCTTTAAGTAATGCCAATTATTTTCACCACTTTGAATGTACGAATGAAATGTCATCAGATCAAAATTGCCTTCTAAACCGAGATACTTGTCTAAGTTATGAGAGAAAAGAATTTCTCCGGCAACTCTTTCAATTAAAAAAAACGGTGTAGGTAAATAGGGATTATCAGAAGAGAAACGGTTAATGATATCTAATTTCAATTTTTCTATTTCTTCTTGTGATGGATTTATTGGTTCACCAAAATCTTTAATGTACTCATCGACAAAAACAAAAAGCTCGTTAAATATTGGTTCAAGATTATTCATGTCAGGCAAATTTCAAATAATTATAAGCAAGGTGGATAAATGATTATTTTAAATAAACTTTTAAAACCACTTATTATCAGTTTAAATAATTCATATTTGTTTGAAATTATAAATAATTTCTCAATCTGAATAATACTACCCCAATAATATTTTCTCAATATCCATCTTATACCTTTCTTCTGACATTTCTTTTTTAATTCTTAATAACATCCTTGATTGAACTTGTTCCCATTCATCCTGATTATTATAAGCTGAAATAATCTTGTTCGCAAATTCATCTGCATTAATATCAA
>CAYUEI010000398.1:0-2571 GCA_964443445.1 uncultured Prolixibacteraceae bacterium
TATAAAGATATTACCGGAGATAGTTTTTCATGGCTCTTTGCCGATAGCGTTTTACTGGATGAAACGGCAAATGAAGTCGGGCTAAGAACTGAAATTTTAGAGTATGGCCCCCATTATGATTACCTGGCGAAATTATTTACTAAATAACCCATTTACCAATTCAAAAGATTAAACTTTTAAACTAAGAGAAAATGAAATTCAGAAACCTAACAGACGCAGAAATTAAACAGCTGGAAAGCCAAATGTGTACTTGCGATGAATGGAGTAATGTATTTGTTACCAGCACTTTTAATCCGGAAGTAATATTAAACTCTCACTTTTCCGGAGTTGTACAGATAGGCAACCAAAATGAAATGGTAAAACTATTTGGAGGAATCAAAAGACACGCAGGAATTTACAATGCTACCATCCACAATTGCAGCATTGGTAATAATTGCTACATAAACTTCGTAAAGAATCATATTTCTAACTATAACATTGACAACAATGTTATTATCAACGATGTGCAGTTAATTGCAAATGAAGGCTTAAGTAAATTTGGAAACGGCCAGAAGATTTCTGTCCTCGATGAATCGGGCGGCAGGGAAATAATGATTTATGATGAATGTTCTGCCCAGATTGCTTATATAATGACCTTGTATCGTCACAGACCTTCTTTAATCAATAAACTTGAAAAAATAATTTCTGATTATGCTGACGAAAAGGCCCATTTCAGAGGCTACATTGGTCAGAATTGCATTATCAACAATGTTGGTTCAATAAAGAACGTCTGGATTGGTGATTACGCTGAACTAACCGGATGCCGCGATATTGAAGACGGATCTATCATGAGCAATGTTCACGCACCTGTAATTCTTGGAAATAATGTTATTCTAAAAGAATTCATTGTACAGTCAGGCACTAAGATGACTGACGGAGTGATTGTAGATAAATGTTTTGTAGGTCAGGGCTGTGAATTAGGCAAAGACTATTCCGCCGAAAACTCAGTCTTTTTTGCCAACTGCCAGGGATTCCATGGTGAAGCTTGTTCAATCTTTGCCGGGCCATTTACGGTAACACACCATAAGTCAACTCTTTTGATTGCGGGTATGTTTTCATTCCTGAATGCTGGCTCAGGTTCAAACCAAAGCAATCACATGTATAAGCTTGGTCCTATTCATCAGGGGATTGTTGAAAGAGGTTCTAAAACCACTTCCGACTCCTATGTTCTGTGGCCTGCCAAAATCGGAGCCTTCACATTAATCATGGGAAGGCATTATAAAAATCCTGACACTTCAGATCTGCCATTTTCTTATCTTATTGAACGTGACGACCAGTCGTGGCTTGCTCCTGCTGTTAACCTCAGAAGCATAGGTACTATCCGTGATGCAATGAAATGGCCTAAACGTGATAAAAGAAAAGATAAAAACAAAATCGATTGTATAAACTTCAATCTCTTAAGTCCTTATACAATTCAAAAAATGGTAAACGGACTGAAAATCCTCACTAACTTATCAGAAGTGTCCGGAGCATGCAATGAATATATTTTCCACAATGCAAATATTTCCCGTACTTCTTTACTGAGAGGTATAAAACTTTACAATATAGGCATCGACAAATTTCTTGGCAATTCTATAATCACACGACTCTACAAAGCAAATCTCACCTGTGTTGATGACTTAAGAAGCAGACTTAAACCAGATTCTGATTCAGGGAAAGGTGAATGGATTGACTTATCGGGACTGATTGCTCCTAAAAATGAAATTGAAAAAATACTTGACGCTGTTGAAAACGGAACTATATCAAGAGTAAGTGAAATACAAAACAAACTCCGGGCATTACATGAATCATATTATGACATTGAGTGGAACTGGACAGCAGGACTACTTGAATGGAGATTAGGAAAATCTATCGGTGAAATTGAAATCTGTGACATTGAAAACCTTGTCAACAGATGGAAAGAAAGCGTCATTGAATTGGATAATATGCTTTACAACGATGCCAAGAAAGAATTTGAACTTTCATCGATGACAGGCTTCGGTACTGATGGCGATTTCAATGTCAAGAAAGCAGATTTCGAAATGGTACGCGGAAGTTTTGAAAGCAACAGCCTTGTAGTTGAGATATTATCTCATATCAAGAAAAAAACTGCTCTTGGTGAAAGAATGCTTAAAGAATTAAAAGCTTGTTGTGTTTCTAGTGGAAAAATAAATATGCAACAAAAATAGCTGCTATAAAACCTACAAAATCAGCAATTAACCCGCATGTTAAAGCATGACGGGTTTTTTTAATTCCAACAGAACCAAAATAAACAGCCAGCACATAAAATGTAGTATCGGTTGAGCCCTGGAAGGTAGAAGCCAATCGGCCGGCAAAAGAATCTGCTCCAAAGGTTCGCATTGTATCAATCATCATCCCCCGTGCCCCGCTTCCACTTAATGGTTTCATAAAAGCTGTTGGCAAGGCATCTACAAAATCAGTATTCAAACCCGCAGTTTCAAAGCACCATTTTATTCCTGAAACCAGAAATTCAAGTGCTCCGGAAGCCCTGAAAACACCTATTGCAACAAGGATAGCAATCAGATAAGGTAT
>CAYUEI010000399.1:0-2557 GCA_964443445.1 uncultured Prolixibacteraceae bacterium
GGAACGCTGTAGGCTTGACAATTGTGAAAGTTAAATCAGTTCTCATAATATCATTATTTTACAGGTCTGTTTAATAATCGTAAAATGAAATTTTATCTTTGTAATTCTTGCAAGTTTACAAAATGAAAAGCGAAATCGGGCAACTTAAGATAAAGAGTTTTAAAGAAATTGTTGAAAAGTCAGATACTTCTGTTATTGTTTCTCATGTGAATCCCGACGGCGATGCTATTGGCTCTGCTGTTGCTCTCCTCAAGGTATTGAAAAACAAAGGGAAAAATCCTTTTATTGTTATTCCTAATGATATTCCGGATTTCTTACAGTGGATGAGTGGGGTAGAACTGATTACTGATAACGAAAAGGAAAGTGAAAAGGCTAAGTTTGTTTTTCAAAACGCCGATACTCTCTTTTGTCTCGACTTTAACGACTTCGAACGTGGTGACGGAATTAAAGATTACCTGAAAGATTTTAAAGGAAGCAAGGTGATGATTGACCATCATCCCGATCCAAAAGCTGAATGTGACCTTCTTATTTCGTGTACTTCTATGAGTTCTACCTGCGAACTGCTTTTTAAAGTTGTTGAAGAAGCCGGCTATTACGATTTCCTGGATAGGGATGCTGCCGATGCTATTTATACAGGCATGATGACTGATACCGGAAATTTTAGCTATAATGCCTCTCAACCTGAAACTTACCATATTATTGCAAAGCTTTTGGAAAAAGGTATCGATAAAGACCTGATCCATTCAAATGTTTACCATACTTTTTCTGAAGATCGGTGGAGACTTATTGGCCACAGCCTTAAAGAAAAAATGATTATTCTTCCTGAATTCAGAAGCGGATATATTAGCTTGAGCAAAGATGAATTGAACCGGTTTAACTTTCAACCCGGCGATACAGAAGGACTGGTTAATTATCCTCTTATGGTTAAGGGAATTGTTTTTTGTGTGCTTTTTCTTGAAAAGGAAGATCAAGTAAAAGTGTCTCTCCGTTCAAAAGGTACATTCTCGACTAACGATTTTGCCAGAAAGTATTATAAAGGTGGAGGCCATATCAATGCTTCCGGAGGTTCTTCAAGCTTATCGCTTAATGATGCCGTAAGCCAGTTTGAATCTCTTCTTAAAGATTATAAAAACGATTTATTAAACAGTTTTTAACTTATTTGTTGTGAACCGTTCCGATCTTATTAAAAAACTTCTGCCGGGATTTATTCCTTTATTCGTTTTTATTGCAGCTGATGAATTATGGGGTACTAAAGTCGGCCTTGCTGTTGCTCTGGTTATCGGTATTCTGGAACTGGTATATACTTATATCAAGGAAAAACGTCTCGATAAATTTATAATCCTCGATACCGCTCTCCTTATTGCTCTCGGCGGAGTGTCTATTCTCCTTGATAACGATATCTTCTTTAAAATAAAACCTGCCGTCATTGAGGCTATCCTTTGCTTTATTCTTGCTTTCTCCGCGTTCACGAAATTCAATATTGTCGGAGGAATGTCTCAACGTTACATGAAAGGAATGGAAATTACTGATGAGGTTCAAAAGAAATTTAAAGATACTCTGAGGGTAATGTTTTTTATTTTTACTACCCACACTCTGCTCGTCGTATATTCTGCTTTCTTCATGTCGAAAGAAGCCTGGGCTTTTATCAGCGGAGGACTATTCTATATAATTTTTGGTATTTATTTCCTTTATGAATTTGTTCATCAAAGAAGGAAAGTTAAAAAACAAGTAGTCCAATTTGAAGACGAAGAATGGTTGCCAATTGTTGATGAAGAGGGGAGAGTTACAGGGAAAGCTTTAAGGTCGGTTTGCCACGGCGGACAAAAATATCTTCATCCTGTTGTTCATCTTCATGTTATGAACCCTCATAAGCATTTATTCCTGCAGAAAAGACCCGAAACCAAGATCATCCAGCCCGGTAAATGGGATACTGCCGTTGGCGGACATATTGCTTTTGGTGAAGATGTTAAGACTGCTCTCCAAAGAGAAGCCTGGGAAGAGATTGGACTTAAAGAATTCTCAGCTAAACCAATCGGTCAATATATCTTTGAAAGCGATGTTGAAAAAGAAATGGTTTATTCTTTCATTTCATACGACTATAAAAAAATTAATCTTCATTCCGAAGAAGTGACCGAAGGTAAATTCTGGAGCCGGAAACAAATTGAAGATAATCTGGGCAAAGGTGTTTTTACTCCTAACTTTGAAATGGAGTATAACAATCAATTGAAAAATAAAATCTTCTGATTTATTACTTTCCTATAAGAAATATAGCCGGACGCTTGTTTAAATCAGGAATGTTTTTCTTCCATTCCCTTATCGGTAGCGTTTTTATAAATTCACTTTCAGATGTCAGGTCACAGGCAATGCATAATAATGTCTTTTCTTCAAGTGTCCTTACCAGATCGTTTATTAATGAGTTATTCCTGTATGGTGTTTCAATGAATATCTGTGTCTGGTCTTCATAATATACCCTGTGTTCCAGATGCCTGATTACTTTGCCTCTTGCCGGATGCTTAATTGGTATGTATCCCGCAAATGCAAAACTCTGACCGTTTAA
>CAYUEI010000400.1:0-2553 GCA_964443445.1 uncultured Prolixibacteraceae bacterium
AGTCCCGCGAGATACAAGTAAACCTCGATATGGATAAGATGAGGGCGCTGGGTATTTCGCCAATTCAAATCCAGGGAGTAATTCGTGGCTCTAACCTCGACTTTCCAACAGGTAGTCTGAAGAGCTCTGAAACATCAACTATAGTTCGTTTATCGGGAAAGCTTCAAAGTGTTGAGGAAATTAAAAACCTGGTTATTATGACATTGCCCACAGGTAGTCAGATCAGGTTAAAAGATGTTGCTGAAATATCAGATGCGGTAAAAGACGCTACATCTCTTGCCAGGGTTAACGGTCAGGAAGCCTTACTTATTAATCTGCTTAAGCAGGGAGATGCCAATGCCATTGATGTAAGTGATATGGTCAGGAAACGTATTGCAGAACTGGAAAACGAGTATTCGGATGAAAATTTAAAAATGGAAATAGCTCAAGACTCAACCGATTTTACCAGGCAATCAATAAATTCAGTACTTGGCGACTTATTGATGATTGTTATTCTGGTTACACTGGTGATGTTGTTCTTCCTGCATAGTTTTCGTAATGCATTAATTGTTATGACAGTAGTTCCGGTTTCACTTATTTCCACGTTTATTGGAATGCAGTTGCTGGACTTTACCCTTAACCTTATGTCATTGCTTGGATTATCGCTGGTCGTCGGGGTTTTGGTCGACGATGCCATTGTAGTTATTGAGAATGTGTATCGTCATATGGAAATGGGAAAGAATCGTGTTCGTGCAACATTCGATGCGATGAAAGAAATTGGCTTTGTAGTTATTTCAACTACAGCTGTTTTAATAGTGGTTTTCCTTCCGGTTGCTCTTACAAATACCTTAGTGTCAGATATTCTACGCCAGTTTTCAGTTGTAATTGTAATTTCTGTAGTTATAAGCCTTGTTGCATCTTTGACTTTAATTCCAATGTTGACATCACGATTTGGCAAAATAGAAAACATTTCGGGTAAAGGAATTTTCAAAAGAATTCTGACTGGATTTGAGAAGATGATTCAAGACTTTAGTAACTGGATTTCTAAAATTCTTACATGGTCTTTATCTCATAAAAGGTGGCTTGGAATGGTTGTAATAGCTGTAACTATTGCTGTTTTTTCGCTTTTCCCGCTTGGGTATATAGGATTTGAATTCTTACCTAATGTTGACAGGGGTGAATTTATGGTTCAAATGGAAATGCCAAAAGATATTTCAATTGAGGAATCAAATGCCCTGGTACGCCGTGCTGAAGACTGGATGCGTTCCCAGCCGGATGTTAAAAATGTAATTACAACCGTTGGGGCAACAAGTGATAATAAGCAAAGTGCAAGAGGTACTGCCTACTTAGCCGAAATGAACATTGAACTTGTTCCCGAAAAAGAACGCGATATGGAAACCAGTCAATACATTACATTTATCAGGCAACCACTTTCAGATTTTCTGATGAATGCAAAAATTAAAATATTCAACGTGGCCTTAACAGGTGAAGCTTCAAAAGCAGCTGTTGAATATGTAATGAGCGGTACCAATACAGATACTCTAATGGTATTTGCTGACAGGGCGTTAGGGTTGATGAGAAAGATTCCCGGAACAATGCAGCAGGAGCTTTCAGTGGAAAGAGGTATGCCTGAAATTTCTGTTAATGTTAATCGTGATAAGATGTCAGCTCTTGGTTTGACTATGGATAATGTAGGTCTTACAATGCAATTGGCATTCCAGGGTAATAATACATTGAAATACACTGAGAATAACTATGAATATGACATCAATATCAGAGCAGATAAAGCTTACAGGCAGCAACCTGCAGATGTTGAGAACCTGACTTTTGTTAACACTCGTGGTGAAAAGATTCGTTTGGGTCAGTTTGCCGAAGTGAAGTTGAGCACCGGTCCTAATAAGCTGGAAAGATACAACCGAAACAGCTCTGTAACTATTCGTTCACAGGTATTGGGAACAACTGCAGGAGATGTTTCTACTCAATTCTTAAGTGATGTTGAAAAGATAGGTATTCCAAAGGGTGTGAAAATTGAAGCTACCGGTGATTTGAAATCAATGTCAGACTCGATGAGTGTATTGATGGGCGCTCTGCTTCTGTCAGTAGTTCTTATTTATCTTTCAATGGTTGTCCTTTATAACAACTGGGTTGACCCACTGGTTGTTATGTTTTCAATTCCGTTATCAATTGTAGGTGCTGTTCTGACCTTAGCCCTTACAAACACACCACTTAGCATATATGGTATGTTGGGTTTTGTAGTTCTAATCGGTCTTGTAGCCAAGAATGCTATTTTGTTGGTCGACTTTGCAATAGAAGCCAGAAAGCAAGGAAAATCAGTTGATGAAGCATTGATTGAAGCGGTTAAGATTAGAACCCGTCCAATCCTTATGACAGCCTTATCAACCATAATCGGTATGTTACCTGTTGCCCTTTCAACAGGTTCAGGGGCAGAACTTCTCAACGGCATGGCTTGGGTTATCATTGGGGGTATGACCTTGTCAACTCTGCTAACATTAGTAGTTGTTCCTGTTGTATTTAAAATTTTCCATTCAGGGAAACGTAAGAAACAAGCAATAG
>CAYUEI010000401.1:0-2535 GCA_964443445.1 uncultured Prolixibacteraceae bacterium
AAATATCTTTTCTGGTTTTTCATAAGGACTATATGGAATTCCTCGAAAAAATAAGGCACGAAGGAGTATTGCATGTTGAAAGCAAGGCTCAGGGTATGCCAACAGAACCTTCTTTAATTGAAAAACTTAAACTTCAGGAAAGACTTCTGAATGCAATCAGGATTCTTAAAAATAAGAAAGCTGAACAAAAAGAACCTCCGATAAGCGTTACCGGTGATATTATTCTTTCCAGATTTGAGAAATTGCCTGTAAAAACTGAAGATCTAAATCTAAAATCACAATCTCTAAAGAAAACATTAGCTCAACTTGAGCCATGGGGTAATTTTTCCTGGAACAGTATTGATAACTTAATAAATTCAGGGAAAATTGTATCATTCTGGTCTTGCAACAAATCTTCCTTTAAAGAAGAATGGATAGAAAAATATAATGCATTTAATATCCAAACGACCAGTACTACAGTGTTTTTTGTAACAATTACTGACAAGGATGTTACCAAAGAAATTGAAGCTGAAAATTTAAAGCTTCCACGTGCAGAGATTTCAAACGTTCAAACAGAGCTCGAGAAAATAAAAACTGAACTTTCTGAAATTGAAAATGAATACAATGAACTTGCGTCTTACGGATTACCTCTACTTCAAAAATATCAGGATGAAATTCATAATGAATTTTCTTTTGAAAAAGTTACTATTCAAACAGAAAAACATGCTGAAGACAGAATAATGGTTTTAGAAGGCTGGATTCCTTCTGAGAAGAAAGATTCATTAGTTAACATGTTGGAATCGGAAGGGGTTTATTATGAAATCAGATCAGTAGAAAATGAAGATAATCCTCCGATACTACTTAAAAACAATTGGTTCTCAAGGCTATTTGAACCAATAGGTGCATTATATGCCCTGCCAAATTATCGTGAGATTGATCTCACACCATATTTCGCTCCCTTTTATTGGTTGTTCTTTGGATTTTGCCTTGGAGATGCAGGATATGGAATATTCCTTGCAATAGTTGCTTTAATATTGATTTATAAAGGAAGCAAGAAATTAGTCCCATACATGAAGCTTGTTTTATTGCTTGGAATATCTACTTTCATATTTGGAGCAATATCCGGCACTTTCTTTGGTATTAGCCTTTATGATACCGGCTTTTGGTTTTATGCTGATATAAATGAAAAACTTAAAGCAAACGGTAAATCAATCAACGACGTTTTGTTTATGGGAGCCATTGCTTTTGGTGCATTCCAGGTAATATTTGGGATGTTCTTAAAAGCAGCAAATGAAATTAAACAAAGTGGATGGAAATATTCGATTGGAACCTTTGGCTGGCTTATTTTAATTCTCGGCACTGTAGTTTTTTACATGATGCCAAAGAACGAAGTTGCTGAATCATCAATAAAAATTGGACAATACATATTATACGGCATATCAGGTTGTATGATTTTGCTTTATAATTCTCCAGGGAAAAGTATTTTTTCAAATATTGGTTCCGGCTTATGGGGAGCCTATAATATGATCACCGGATTATTAGGTGATATATTATCATATATCAGACTATTTGCGTTAGGTATTTCCAGTGGAATCCTGGGATTTGTGTTTAATCTTTTAGCAACGCAACTAAGCGGAGATATCCCGGTTGTGAGTTTCATAATTATGGCTGCAATTTTATTATTCGGCCATGCTGTAAATTTATTTATGGGAGCGTTAGGAGGTTTTGTACACTCAATGCGTTTGACATTTGTTGAGTTTTATAAGAATTCAACCTTTGCCGGAGGAGGTAGTCCCTATTCACCATTTAGTAAAAAATAAAACAAAATATAAACAATAAAAAAATCAAAATTATGAATCTTCCATTTATTTTAGCCTGGATCGGAATAGGTCTTATGATTGCATTATCAGGCATTGGTAGTGCCTATGGTGTTACTATCGCAGGTAATGCAACCCTTGGGGCAGTCAAAAAGAATAGCGGAGCTTTTGGTAATTACATGGCATTATCTGCTATGCCCGGTACTCAGGGTATATATGGCTTTGCCGGATATTTCGTTTTCACAGCGATATTCGGAGTTGTATCACCTGAAATGACTCTTTATCAAGGAATAGCTATAATTTGTGCAGGAACAGCTCTTGGCTTCGTTTGTCTCTTATCGGCAATCAGACAAGGCCAGATTTGTGCAAATGGGATTTCTTCTATTGGAAACGGATACGATGTTTTTGGTAATACACTAATCCTTGCTGCATTCCCGGAATTATATGCAATTTTATCATTTGCGGCAACATTTATTATTGCAGGGGCAATAAAGTAAAAAAACATCTCTTACAAAAAAAAAGCTGTCTTATATAATCGGACAGCTTTTTTTTTGACTTTTTTATTCCCGTTTAAAATATTTCGCTATTTTTAAAGCTCTTTAATTCAAACCAATTTATATGAAAATCAACTCATTATTATCTTTATTAGTTATTATCACTTTAAGTTTTTTTTGTAGTAGCAATGGTAATTCCCAATCAGTACTTCAAATTAAAAATACCAACTCAG
Organism: uncultured Prolixibacteraceae bacterium; assembly: GCA_964443445.1. Lineage (GTDB taxonomy): Bacteria > Bacteroidota > Bacteroidia > Bacteroidales > Prolixibacteraceae > CAYMTR01. The sequence continues at coordinate 2,524 of CAYUEI010000401.1, forward strand.
TTCCGGTTATTG
>CAYUEI010000402.1:0-2508 GCA_964443445.1 uncultured Prolixibacteraceae bacterium
TTTTGATGAAGATGATGACGGAACAGGTAATAGTGTAGTCCATACGATATACAGGATGCCGCAAACTGGTATTTTAGCCGGAGTGGATTAAATGATTAGACACAAGTATCAAGACACAAGATGCAAGATAGGGTTGAGGTGGATTGGTAGGTTAGAAGGAATAAAGATTGAAGTAGAGGAAAAAGAGATTGAGATAGAAAGATAAAAAAAGGATAAGAGTTGAAAAGATTGACTGGGATATTAAAAGGTTTGATTCTGTTGGTAGCGATGATGCTGGCGGCAGGGTTGAGCAATGGGTATGCCCAGAATACATCAGCTAATCCGTATATAGATTCATGGCACAGATATCAGGTTAATAGTGATGCCACGGCCAATAGTGTAACATGGTGGTTACAGTCGGACGAAACATTGTCGCCGGTAACGAGATTAGATTTATCTGCACTTGATGCAGGGGCTAACTGGATTACCATTGGCACAGGAGTAGGAACAGATTATGTAGATATAAAATTTGTGGATGCACAATTTAATTCCGGACAAACATGGTACCTTATTTTCTCAGAATGGGACAATACAGAAGCTAACGGTAGGTGTGTTGCAAGGCGTAGCATGAATATTGCTATACAGGAGAATACATTTTATTTGAGTTTGGGGGAAGATACGACTATGTGTAATCCGTTGGATGGTAATGTGCTGAATTGGGCAAATATTGATAATGAAGAAGTAGCTGCCGGATTAACTCTTAGGATAACTATGAACAAGGCTGAAGGTTTTGCTGCCAAAACATGGTCGTTTTCAGGTTCAATAAGTCTGACAAATGGTTATAACATAACAGGTGCAACTTCAATAGTAGCTCACGGGAGTGATATAGATGGATTTACTAATGATGGACATGGATACAATATAACATATAATGCAGTTCCAAAAACATTTACAGTAACTGTTGCAGGATCATCTACAGGTGCTGGAGTCGGGGAGTCTGATTATGTGGATATTCTTGTTATGATATCGGGACTAGTATGGAAAGAAACCGAAGCGACATTGACGATAACAGGGGGCCAAGCAACATCTGGAACAAATTATCCTGTAATTACAGATGATAATGGAAGTGGAAACAAAGATCGGAAATACACATTATGGGCTTTGCCTGCAACGTCAAATATTGTATTTAATAATTGAAACAACTAATAATATAAATATATGAAACAACAAATTACAAGTGAAAAATTTAAAAAATTAGAGTTAAAAAAATCAATGTTAAATTTTAAAATTTTTAGTCTTATGAAAAAACAATTATTTTCTTTAGTTATTCTGCTAGCTATGGTTTTAGTTGGCGGAAATGCGTTTGGGCAATTAAATGATGGGTCAACACCGACGAATGTTCGTTACATCATTCAAGGTTCTACAGCTACTTTTTCAGTAACCTCGACAACTGAGAGTTCTTACCATTGGGATGTTCTTGAAGCTGGTTTTACTGATGCAAATATTGGTATTGTAGAAACTCCAGCAATGCAAACACTTGGAGAGGGTAAGGTTACTATTGCTACTCCTGAAGATTAGTCAACCACAATTAAATTCTTCGCGACTCCAGCAACGGGTAATATGTTTGCTGTTCAGTGTACTGAAACTGATTTAGAAAATGGTTGTAAAACCCTTAGGAGATTTTATGTTACCGTATTTGATTTTGATGTTGACGTTGCGTTGGTATCTGATGATGCTGGTTCTGATGCAAATTATGATGGCAACGAAACTGCTTATTGTAATTCATGGGATGGATTAGTTATTGAAAACGGACTTAGCCAATCAGAAATTCAAGCAATGGATGCCGGAGCGCTAGCTAGTACTGTTATAGATAGCAACAAGTTTACGACTTCTTATTTTCAAGTAACAATAAGATTGGTTGGAGGTCCTTCGACAGTGACTCTTGATGATTATCATTGGAGATTTCAATACTCATTTCCTTTAGCATCTGATTTAGCAGTGTACGATGTGACTGCTATTACTGGTGGACCGACTTTTACTACAGCTACTGGTAATAACTATATTGGTAGAACAGCAACTGATGACATAACTTTTGCAACTTTTAGTTTAGACGCTTTTGCGTCAAATAATTCTGTATATATTCCTGCTTCTACAACTGCAACTTATATTTTCAGGGTAAGAACTCATAATATATTAGGTCAGGATCCTTCGATGATTTACGATGTTCGTATAGATCAAGTTCAACTTAGGAATTCAGCAACTGAAGCTGCAGCTGGTGTTTATACGAGCGGTGAAAAAGTACATCCTGATGTTATTGCTGCTGTTACCGGAAGAACTTTATTTGATGTAGATAATCTTCCTTCTGAAAATAATTGGGATGGTAGAACTGGGACAAGGACAATCAATCAGTCTCCTGCTACAACAACAATTAAAATTGTAGAATAATTTAATTTGAATGAATTAAATTCTCATAAGACTAGAGATAAAAACAGGAGCCCTGTCATGGGGCGGGGCTCCTTTAGTCTTTGA
>CAYUEI010000403.1:0-2507 GCA_964443445.1 uncultured Prolixibacteraceae bacterium
AAAAGAACTTGAAGACAATACACTAACTCAATTCAGATTTTCCAATGACGATAAATATATGATAGGAACATCATATTATACTGGCGTTTCAAATATATGGAGAATTAACATTGAAAACGGTGATTTTGAACTTATGTCTAACACTGAAACAGGATTTTTCTCTCCCCTCCAAATCAGCGATGACTCTCTCATGGTTTTGAAATTCTATAGAGATGGCATGCAACCAGGAGTAATACCTATTGAAATTATAAAGGATGCAAACTCAATAGAGTACCTTGGTAATCTTGTTCATCAAAAAAATCCTGAAATTGAAGAATGGGTTCTAAATCCTGCTTCCCAACTCAATATTGATTCCATGAAGCAATTCGAAGGCAATTATAATATCCTTAAAGAAATGAAGCTTGCCAATGCTTACCCCGAAATAGTAGGATTCAAAAAAACAGTGGCTGTGGGATATCATATTAATTTAAGGGACCCAATAGGATTGAGTGACCTTGATCTTTTTATTGGATGTTCGCCCTGGAGCAATTATAAAGACAATCAAAAAATACATGCACAACTGGATTGGAAATATAAATTCTGGAGATTGTATGCTTCTTATAATAAAACCAATTTCTATGACCTTTTCGGCCCTACTATGAGAAGCAGGGCAGGTTATTCGGCAGGAATATCATACGATAAAGCAAACACCTTAAAAAGTCCTCTGAAGTCTAATTATGGCTTAAGCTTGGCAACTTTTGGAGGGCTGGAAGTTTTACCCCAATATCAGCATGTAAGTGTCGATTCTCAGATAAATAGCTTCCAATTTGCCGATGTATACTATGGGATTTCTAAAACCAGAAGAACTCTTGGAGGAGTTGATTATGAATCAGGATACGACTGGAGAATATCAGCTTCTACGTATTTAGCAGGAGGTAAATTGTTCCCTAATATTATATCAGAACAATCACTTGGCTTTAACATTCCAATAATGAGAAATACAAGCTTCTGGATAAGAAACAGCATAGGACATGCCTTTGGACAAGAAAACTCAAGTATGTCAAAATTCTATTTCGGGGGATTCCGAAATAATTTTATCGATTGGCAAGAATCTGAACAGTACAGAAAAACAGATGCTTTTCCGGGTGCATATATTGATCAAATTCCTGCAAGGAATTTTATTAAGACAATGGGTGAACTGAATTTAAAACCAATAAGACTTGCAAACGTTGGGGCTACATGGATTTATCCCACATATATTAAAACTTCTTTATTCGGAACTCATTTGCTTACTGATTTCTATAAACCGGAAAAGACAAGAAATATTTTTAATGCCGGATTACAAATTGATATGCAAGTCGTTATGTTTTCTTACTTTAAAACTACCTGGTCGGCAGGTTATGCCTTAATGTTTGAAAATGAAATACCGGGACAGTCAACAGGTATCTCCGGGCAATTAATGCTGTCATTAAAACTTTTAGGAAATTAAATATTTTAAATTTTATTTACCATAATAGAATTATTATTTGTAATTTGGGGATATAAAATTGTAAATCAATGAAGCGCTTCAGCATATTAATATTGATTATTTACATATCTATAACAGCAAGCTATGGTAAACAGTTACCTAAACTAACTTTTTCACCTCACTGGCTTCCCCAGGCTCAATTTACCGGGTATTATGTAGCAGATAAATTAGGATTTTATGAAGAGGAAGGTATTGATGTTGATATTAAACATCCATCGGCTTCAATTAATGTGGCTGAAATGCTTAAAAAAGGAAAATCTGATATTATCACTCTTTTTCTGACTACAGCGATTTCGTATAAGAATAAAGGATATGATCTGGTAAATATTTGCCAAACATCACAAAATTCTGCTTTGCTATTTGTGTCTAAAAAAGAAAGAAACTTTACAAGTCTTGCTGATTATAATGGTAAAAGAATAGGCGTATGGAAAAGTGGATTTGATGAAGTTGGAAAAGCACTTATACATTCAAAAAATTATTTAGTCGAATGGATTCCCATTAATTCTACTGTCAATCTTTTCCTTTTTGACGGCATAGATGCAATGACAGTAATGTGGTACAATGAATATCATCAAATCATTAACTCCGGATATAATGAAGATGAGTTAAATACTTTAATGTTCTCTGATTATGGATATAACATACCGGAAGATGGTATTTACTGCCTGAACAAAACTTATATTGAACGGAAGGATGATTTAAAGAAATTTGTAAAAGCAACATTAAGGGGTTGGGAATATGCAAAAAACCATAAAGATGAAGCTATAAACATTGTTCTTGATATAATGAGAAAGAACCATGTTGCAACAAATAAACCACATCAGGAATGGATGCTGGATAAAGTTCTGAAATTATTCGAACCCGGACAAAAAAACATAAAGATTGGAGAACTTTTAGAATCTGACTTCAATAAAACTCAAAAGATACTTATTGATGGTGGATATACCAATGATAATCTTCAATTTAATGAGTTTTATAAGCCATTAATCGAAAACTGATT
>CAYUEI010000404.1:0-2474 GCA_964443445.1 uncultured Prolixibacteraceae bacterium
GTGAAGTGAAAGTAACGTCATCAACAATACCAATTGTGAATTTGTTCTTTGGTTCTTTCATTTCAAGGTTCTTGTACACTGCCAGTATCTGTGCAGGAGTAGTATCTTTTGAACCTAAACCGTAACGACCACCAACAATAACAGGCCACTCTTTGAAAGGAGCTTTTCCTGCTTCAAGAGCTTCGCCTATTGAACTGCGGATATCAAGATAGAGAGGTTCTCCAAGTGATCCCGGTTCTTTTGTACGGTCAAGTACAGCAATACGTTTTGTTGTAGCAGGTAATGCTTTCATCAAATGTTCAGTTGAGAAAGGACGATAGAGGTGAACTGCAACCAAACCTACTTTCTTGCCCTGAGCTGTCAGGTAATCAATAACTTCTTTTGTTGTTTCAGTTACAGAACCCATTGCAACAATAATGTCAGTTGCATCTTCAGCTCCGTAATAATCGAAAAGGTCATACTTACGACCGGTTATTTTGCTGATTTCTTTCATGTAGTTTTCTACAATTTCAGGAACTGCAGCGTAAAATTTGTTTGAAGCTTCTCTTCCCTGGAAATAAATGTCAGGATTCTGAGCAGATCCTCTTTCAACAGGGTGTTCAGGATTCAAAGCATTGTCGCGGAATCTCTGGATCAGACTCATGTCAACAAGAGGCATCATCTGTTCCTGCGTGATAACTTCAATTTTCTGAAGTTCATGTGAAGTACGGAAACCATCGAAGAAAGCTACGAATGGAATTCTTGATTTCAATGTTGCAAGATGAGCAACGCCCGAAAGGTCCATCTCTTCCTGTACCGACCCTGAAGCAAGCATTGCAAAACCTGTCTGACGCGCAGCATAAATATCGCTGTGATCTCCAAAGATTGATAAAGCATGAGCAGCTAAAGCACGGGCACTAACATGAAATACACATGGAAGCAATTCACCGGCAATCTTGTACATGTTAGGAATCATTAGTAATAACCCCTGAGATGCAGTGTATGTTGTCGTTAGAGCTCCACTTTGTAAAGCTCCGTGAACAGCTCCGGCAGCTCCGCCTTCACTTTGCATTTCTGCAAGACGGACAGGACGGCCAAACATATTGGTTTTACCGTTAGCAGCCCATTCATCAACATATTCTGCCATCGTTGATGATGGAGTAATGGGATATATACAAGCCACCTCGCTGAACATATAGCTCATCCATGCGGCTGAATAGTTACCATCACAGGTTATAAACTTCTTTTCTTTTGACATTGCTATTAAATTTTAATTTATTCTATTTATTGTCTTATTTGCTTATATATATTTCTTTTACATTCCTAATACAAAAAACCGAATAACCATAACGGTATTTTTCTTTCTTCTCCTATTTCAATCCTGTCGGCTGCTACATAGCTCTTAGAATCACATGGTTCAGAGTGCTTTCCCCCAATATTGAAAATATATTTCCCGTTCACTTTAAAATCACAACCTTCAACCGCAGTAACTTTATTTTTATAACCTGTCTGATTGTAAAAGAAAGTCTGTCGATTGGTAGAATTGTTACTGTTATCGGGAACAACCGTTTGCAATATGTTGGTATTGTGCATGTAAATCCTTGAAGGTTTTTTCCCTTCGTCCTCGTCTCCGTTGGAATACAGTAGTTTAATCAACCTGGCATTCTTCATGTAACGAAGATAATTCATCACTGTTGCCCTCGATGTTTCTATCTCATTACTGAGCTTACTTACATTTGGAGAGAAAGGTACTTCTTTTGCTGTAATGTACAAAAGCTTTCTCAATTTGGGTAAATATTTAAGCTCTATTTGATTGAGATATGTAACATCAATTTCCAGAGCCAGATTTATGTGTTTCAATAAGTCGTCGGAAAAATATGATGACCTGTCGAGAAAGTAAGGATAATAGCCATGCCTCAGGTAATCATTGAAATAGGCGAGGGGCTTAACTTTATTTGTTATTTCGGTCGCAATTTCAATATGGTTCTCTACAATTTCGTCAAATGTATAATGCCTGAATTTTTCCTTTGTAATGTAATTTATATATTCTCGAAATGATAACCCGTTGAGGTGATATACTTTAACAATATCTTTGAGAAAATCATTTCCTTCTTTTACCCTCAATACAGGCGATGCCGAGAAAACTATTTTCAATTCCGGCAGGGAGTCGTAACATTCCTTAATCTCTTTTGCCCAGTTCGGGTATTTGTGAATCTGGTCGAGTACAAGCGTTTTGCCTCCGCGTTTGTAAAATTCATCAGCAAAACCTGATAACTTCCTTCCGGTGAAATAAAAACTGTTAAGATTTATGTATAGAGAATCCTTTGGGTCGGGACAATTTTCACGCAAGTAATCAAGAAGGAAAGAAGTTTTACCAACTCCCCGGAATCCCTTAATGCAAATCAAGCGGTCAGACCAGTTGATTTCATCAATAAGTTCTCGCCTTACAACACTTTGAGAGTTATTGAGCAAGTTTAGGTAAGCATCTTTAAAGA
>CAYUEI010000405.1:0-2458 GCA_964443445.1 uncultured Prolixibacteraceae bacterium
CGGCTGCACCAATAATTCCGATAGAAGCAGCTTCTTTAAGATCATAACCCATAAGAGTTGCAATAATCATAGTGGCGAAAATACCAAACTGAGCAGCTGCGCCAAACAAGAGGAGCATAGGATTTCGGAATAAAGGTGAGAAATCTATCATTGCCCCGATTGCAATAAAAATGAGCAATGGGAAAATTTCAGTCATAATACCGGCTTGAAAGAAAACCTGGAGTACACCTGGTTCGATTCCATGAGGACCAGCGATTGCCAAAGCAGATGACCATGGAATATTGACAAGGATAGCTCCAAACCCCATTGGTAAAAGAAGAGTAGGTTCAAATTCTTTTGCTATTGCTAAATATATCAAAATCCCCCCAACAGCAAGCATTACAAAATGCTGCCATGTAAATCCGGCAATAGCCGGGAAAAGTTGACTAAATTCTAAGTTCATATGTTAGTTTTTAATTGTTTTTTTAAATTCTTCGAACATAGTTCTTATTTCTCTCGTTTCTGATTTTAATGTTTCAATCTCTGATTTAATTAAACCTATTTCAGAATGTTCTTCATCAATTTCTTCTTTTTCTTTAATAACAACAGAAAGAATAATAGAAAGGACTAAGGTTCCAATAATTACAGCCAGCGACAACCACGGGTTACTTCTAAAAATATGCTCAACCGGTTCCCACCAGGATAAAAGCATTTTTAATGCTATAAAAAAGAGGATAAAGCTAACTCCTTGTTTGAGGTATCTGAATAATCCCATAATACCTTTAAGAGCAAAGAAAAGTGAAACAAGCCCCATTACAGCAAAAACATTAGAAGTAATAGCAATAAAGTTCTCTTCCCCTGCAGTTAAAATATTACTTGCTCCATCAGATATTACGCCAATAATTGCCGGGATTGAATCAACTGCAAACAAAACATCAGTTGAACCAATAACGAGGAATACAAGCATAAACATAGTAATGTGCCTCTTCCCGTGAATTTTAGAAAAGAAATGCGGAACATCAACATCCGGATCAACAGGGAATATTTTAGATCCCATTTTATAAAGGAAATTACCTTGTGGATCAATCTGGTCATCCTCTTTTGTAAATGCCATTTTATAGGCAGTCCAAAGTAAAATAGCTCCAAAAACATATATTATCCATCCGAACTTTTGAACTAGACTCATGCCTACGAGGATAAATAAAATCCTTAACACAATAGATAAAAGAATACCCAATTTTAAAAGTCGGGGTTGATTTTTCTCGCTAACACCCATCAACGAGAAAATCATTATAAAGACGAACAAATTATCGACTGAAAGAGAATACTCTGTAAAATATCCAGCTATAAACTTGCTAAACATTACACTTCTGGTCGAAATTGTAGGATCCATTCCTTCATTCTGAGGAAAGAAGAACAAGATTGCAAGACCATAAAGAATTGCAAGCGAGATCCACAGTCCAGTCCATTTCAGGGCTGTTTTAACGGTCAATTGGCCACTTCTGTGACCAGTGGCATACATATCAATTGCAAATACTATAATGTACAAGACAATAAATGAAAGCCAGAAAACCAAATGAAGATTTAAGTTCATTTTATTTGATTATAATTATGCTCCAAATTCTATTAGCACATCGTCCTGCATCACTGCCTGACCAATATTTGCTTTTATTGAAAGCACAACACCATCACATTCAGAAGTAACAATGTTTTCCATTTTCATAGCATCAAGAACAAGCAGGTCATCATTCACCTTAACTCTGTCGCCTACTTTAACTTTAAGAGAAACAAGAATTCCCGGCAGCGGAGATTTCAGACAAGAAACAACCTTAGCTTCCTGGGAAGCAACAGGAGCTGCAGGAGCAAATTCAACAGCTTCGCTAGGAGCCTCAATCTTCACCGAAGCAACTGAAGCGGGTTTGCTTTCAACAACAGCTGCTGGATTAAAATTTGATTCTCCTTGTTTGATTTTTATATTCACAATCTCATTATTTACGCTAACCTGAGCGTAACCATTTTCAATGCTTAAGATTTCAACATTGAAATCCTGATTGTCTACGTTAAAAATGTATTTTTTCATTTTATATTATTTTAAAATTTTCTTATTGGTAATTGTCTTATCATAAAATACTTATTTCCCCAATTTGAGTTCATGGGAGTAACCGATTTATAATTCTTCATAGGACGGATTAAAGAATCGGGGTCACTATCAAGATATAAAGCAAGGGCAGCCTGGGCAAGAATGTGAGCATAATTCTTGTGTTCGCGGGAGTTCAAATACATGGCAAGAGCAGATAATGCAATCTCCTGATAATTTCTCTCCTTTTCCTTTAAATAAAAATCCAGGGCTACAACAGCTATTTTATTTAATAATTCCTTATCGGAATCATCTTTGTCACGATGAAATTTAAACTTCTTCATAATGGCATATTTGAATGCTTCTTAGGAGGGTTACTATCTCTCTTGTTTACCAATGATT
>CAYUEI010000406.1:0-2452 GCA_964443445.1 uncultured Prolixibacteraceae bacterium
CATCTTTCGAGGGCAAGGAAGAAAGCGCAGGAAACTCTTTATTTGAAAGCTTCAGTCAATCATCAAGAGAAAAAATACAAAAATAAGACCTTCTTCATTCTGCTATTCACTCCTAATTATATAGATAAGATATTCAGGAAAGGATTAAGTAATTATGAAATGGCTGCCTGCGGAAGTTTGCCAATTCAATCACACACGGCTCCAGTAATCATTAAAACAGGTGCTTCTTTTGTCGGGAAGCTAATAATTGCAGGTTTTACAATTACAGCTTCGTTAGGTGGTATTTATCTTTATAATACATCTAACACAGGCAACGAAAATCATATACCCGAAAATAAGAACGCAATAATAATTCCCGATACGTGCAATTCCCAAAGGGCTCCCCTTAAGCCTGACTCAATTAAAGCAACAATTCCCACTAAAGAAAATGTAGAACGGCCGGACATGAAGAAGAATGATCAAGTATTTATCCGAAAAACCATTGTTGTTCATGATACTGTCCGCCTTGAGAAACCATTGTCTGAATAAGCTTATATTTCTGTTCCTTTTTTTTCCGCTTTTTGCCAATAGTCAAACAAGGGACACAATTGTAATTTACGATTACATCTATAAGACAGATACTGTATGGATTGAACCGAAACCTCACAGGGATACGCTAATAATCAAAGAACTTCAAAATATTGAGGATGCCACGATTATAATTGATACTACCAGAAATAATGCCAGGCTTATAATAAAATCTTCTCAGGGAAGTGCAACCATTCCGATTAATAACATCATAATAGGTGAAAACAATAAACATGATGAAATGAAAAGAAAGGGTATTTTCACAATGCTGTTATTATCAGTTCAGGCAATAACATTCGGACAAGAGAAATGGAGCCTGAACATTGGCGCTAACAGTTCATTGCTGATTCATAACACAAAAACTGTCAGTAACCCTGTCTGGGCAGGGGCACACATAGGGGCTGAAGTAAACTTCCCTTTTAAAGACAGTAAATTCAGTTTCTCGGTTGGTGAAAAGATTCAATATAAGCTGCCAACTGCCGATTACATCCAGTCAAAACAAATAGATGAAAGTCTTCCCTATTTGGAATATGATTATGCAAGAATCCATACCAATGTAATATTAAATGAATTAAATACAGGGCTTTTTGATACATCCTATGTGAGTGTATCCGTTCCTCTGAAACTCAAATACCGCATAGGCAGATGGCAGCCTTACATAGGAGCGGCTTACGACCTTTCATGTTCATTATATAAAGTACCTGAAGATGGTTACCGGAATGATAATAGTACACCGAAAACATTCTTCCACGATTTGGAATTATTGATAGGAACAGGCTTTAACTTTTCCCGAAAGATAGGATGCAGCTTAGAACTCAGCTACGGGCTCTTCGGAAAATACAATTCCTATGAAGACCCAATAGCACCAACATTAGGCGTAAGTGAATATACATTCAAATCGCTGAATATGGATTTCAGTATATTTTATAATTTCTAATTAAAACGTCATGAATAATTATCTCACATATAAAAAAGCTTGCCTCTTAATGGCTACGATACTTATCGCTGTATTCTATTCCTGCGAAGACAACAACCTTTATCCTAAGTACACCCCTTCGGAAGGCATTAATATCATTATTGGAAGTCAGGGAATTATTACATCCGATATGATTGAATATTACGACAACTCAACCAATCTTTTTTATCTAAACAGTAATCTCTCTGAAGATTTTTATTCCTACGAAAAATCGAAGTTCTGGATTACCGACAATCAAGAGATAATATTTGAAGGAGCTTTAAGGCTTGATTGTCCGTGCGGTACCGATAGTAGCATTAAAACAGAGTTACATAAAGGAAGTTTCAACTTTACCATGAAGCTTGTAAAAAGTCAGGCAAATATGTCGTATTACTGTAGTAGTGAAGATGAAACAAATGACGACCTATTTACCGGTTCCTTAAAGAAATATGGCAAATACAGGGAAGGGCTGAAAGCAGAAATTGATGAAATCAAACGATTAGACAGCTACAATATTCAGGTAACAATCAAAGTTACGAATTTGGATTCAGTCAATTATTACATACCTGACCCTGAAAAAATGGGAATCAATTTATACCACCACATGACAGGAGGATTGACACTTCAGGATCCCAATTCGTATGATCTGACAGCTAATAATATAAAAATATTAAGGCCTTTAAAGAATAATGTAAAACCTTCCTATCCTGAAGAATCAGGCATCTGGGACAAGAACTGGCTGACTTTGATAGAAGGTAAAGAAGATTTCTATATCACTCTTGATTATACTCAATTTGATCCCGTTGCTCCCGGAAAATACACTGCAGCTTTTAATTTTACAGGATTAAGGGGAAACCTTGAAAGCAAGGATCTACAATTAGAGAACGGAAGAATCTGGATAGGGGAAATCGGTCTTTCGAAGGAAATCGA
>CAYUEI010000407.1:0-2409 GCA_964443445.1 uncultured Prolixibacteraceae bacterium
AAAATCATCTGGAATCTTCAAAATACATTACTGCTTTTGCCTTTTTAACAGGAGCTTTTGTAATGATACTATTTGCCAATGCAAACAATAGCAAAGAATTACAGGCTGCTGATTTATTGTCTCAAAGTGCATTTGTTGCAAATGAGCCTATTGGAACTGCCAGCGGATTAAAACCCGGAAGAGTAGTATGGATTTGGGATAAGAATGCTACTGATGAAAATTTTGTTCCTAAAAACAGTCAAAGCAACTGGTGGGCAAATTATACTAATGGAACTGAAGTTGATAAAATGCTTAATCAAGCTGTCAAATCCTATACTGATAAAAATAGCGTTTCAGATTCATGGGATCAGATGTTTAAGTACTTCAACGAACAGCATGGGAAAGGATCAAAAGGTTATACTAAAGGTGAAAAGATTTATATCAAGTTAAATATCACCAACTCTGCATCGGGAATAAAGAAAACAGCAAACTTCGACAGAATGGATGCTACTCCTGAGCTTGTATTGTCACTCCTGAAACAATTAATTGAAGAAGTTGGAGTTGCACAGTCCGACATATATGTTGGAGATCCTTTCAGAACTTTCCATGATCTTTACTGGAATATGTGTCACAGCGTTTATCCTGATGTCGTTTATTGTCACGGCAGAAAAGAAAGTGCAACTGAAGGTCGCCACCAGACAGTACCATCTGCTAATGATGAAATATTTTTCAGCGACAAAAAGTTTGCATACCGAATTCCTCAGGAATATATTGACTCAGAATACCTGATCAATATGCCTTGCCTGAAAACCCATAATGAAGGTGCTATTACTTTAGGTGCAAAAAACCATCAGGGATCAATTTTGCAAGATAAAAATGATAATGGCACAACTTCTACTTCTGATTCGCAATCAGCTTATAGTATGCATTACTGCCTTCCAAAAAACAAACAGGGGAATGGCAATTATCGCCATATTGTTGATTATCTAGGCCATGAACAACTTGGAGGGAAAACTCTTGTAACTATTATTGATGGAATATGGGCAGGCAGAAGCTGGGAAGGCTACGTTGAAAAATGGAAAATGGCTCCTTTTAACAATGATTACCCTTCTTCGTTGTTTATATCTCAGGACAAAGTTGCTATTGATGCTGTAGGCTTTGATTTTCTTCTCGAAGAATATAAAAGCAAACCATCAGCACAGCAATATCCTTACATCCCCGGGGTTGATGATTATCTTTATCAGGCTGCCGATCCTGCATATTGGGCTGAAGGAATTACTTATGACCCTGAAGGTGATGGCACTCCTTTAAAAAGTCTTGGAGTTTATGAACATTGGAATAACCCCGTTGATAAACAATACTCAAGAAACCTTAAAACAGGAAACGGAATAGAACTCGTTCATGTTAATTTATTAAATAGCAATCCCGATAATAGCGGACTTGTAAGTGAAAAAGTAACTGATATTGTAGTTGACCAATACGATGTCAAGTGGTTTGGAACCGACAAAGGCATTTCAAGGTATAATGGCACTGACTGGACAACTATCGATGCAAGTAACTTCCTGAGAGATAACAACGTTAATGACATGTCATATTCTAACGACAATTCAATTATGGTTGCAACCAACAAAGGCCTGACTGTTTTGAATATCGATCAGAACGGAGTTAAATCATCTGATAACTATTATAAAGGAGGTGCAGGTTCAGGACTTATTTCTGATACAATCAATGCTGTCGGCACTGATATAATGGGTACAAAATGGATTGCTACCCCAAAAGGTATTAACCTGAAGAAAAATGAAACGTGGGATACTATTACTACTTTCATGAATGAAGACCATATTACTAAAGAATGGAGCGGCTTCACTGTCAATAAAATAAAAAGTTACGAGCCAGATAGCTCTGCTTACCTTGCTACATCAGGAGCAGGCGTTATCAGATATAAATATAGTCCGGTAGATGGTTATTCCGGAGCTTCTGCTTTAAGCAAAACATGGTCAGGCGTTAGAACTGATACTATAAATTCTTTAGCAATCAATGGTGAAGTTCAATGGTATGCCACAATTCTTGGGGCATATTATCACTGGGGAAGTGCAACTAAATCTTATTGGGATTACTACCTTAACGATGAAAATGGAATCGTAAGTCTTATTGCAACTGATATAGAATTTGATGATTCAAACAATATCTGGGTAGGAACAAAAAATGGTCTAAACGTTATTACTGAAAACGGAACATATAAATACAGTTCTCCTGTTCAAACCTCAGGTATATATATAATGCAGAATACAGATAGTATTGCAATGGTGTGGACCAATGGAAATGGCTTTTCGGAACAAGTATTTAGCGAAAAAGTAAACGACATACAAAAAGACAAATCCGGTAATATTTGGGTTGCTTCCGATAAAGGAGTTGAAAAATTCTCGAAAA
>CAYUEI010000408.1:0-2402 GCA_964443445.1 uncultured Prolixibacteraceae bacterium
ATAAAAGCTTATTATAAGAATTTTGAGTTAGAAACTTTTTGGTATGTCGACAAATACGCCTTCTGCACTATCCCAGATTACCCTCTGATGTGGGGACAAACTGAACTTACCGGAAAAAAAGAAATAAAAGTTCAGGATAAGATTAAAGTTACTTTAGATGGGCAGTCTCAGAGTATTATCATTCAATCTAAAGAAGTCGTTAAGGAAATATCTCTTATCAATTCATCCGGCAGAATTATCCGAAAATGGAGGAATATTAAATCTTCAAAGGTTGATATTCCATCTGAAGGGATTAGAGGGGGTGTTTACTTTTTGAGGATAAAGATTGAAAGCAATGAAGTTGTGACAGAAAAGATTGTGTTGTAATTAATGTTCTAAAGATTTATTTTTGAAATCTGAGACGAGAATGTTGATTGCAAACACAAAAACATATGAATAAGACTCTATATATTTTTATTCTAATCCTGTTTTCTATTATAGGTTGTGATAAAGCCGACGAATTTGACTACAGAAAGCCATACATCGGAGAATTTGATTTTTCAACGGTAGTTAAAGTTCATAAAATGTGTTATGACACTTCCGAAACCTGCATTGTTGGGTGGACAGAATATATAGAAAATTCATTTTCTGTTATTTCCAATATTGAATATGTTGACAGCAACAAGTTGTCAATACCGTTTGGAAATGATATTTTATGGATCAGAAATGCAGGGTATAATGATAGTGATACTGTATACCAGACCATTAATTGCACTTTATTGACAGATGGAACGCTTGATTTACCTGATCCGGAAAATTACAATTTGCGTTGGTTTGAAGGAAATTATATCGGGCATGACACAATAAAAATGAATTTTCATTATGGAATCGGAGGCATGGGCGGATACAGGATTTACAATGTGATTGGAACCAGAAAAAAATAAACACCTGTTAATCATTGGATATTGCTGTAACGGGTTTTAAAATCAGTAAAGAATTTTTCACTTATTTTTGATGAATTCTATCTTCAAAATGATTAAATATCAATGAATTTATATTTGTAATTGAGAAATTTGTTTAATTTTGCGAAAATTTTGGCTAAAAGTCAAACTTTTAATGTTGCACCGTTGTCATCGAACGCGAATACTGCGGTGTTATAATCGAATGGTTTAACTTTAAAATTAAGAAATTATGTATTTAGATTCTGAAAAGAAGAAAGAGTTTTTTGCAAAGTTTGGCAAAAGTGAATCTGACACTGGAAATGCAGAAGGTCAGGTTGCATTGTTTTCATTCCGTATTGCACATCTTACTGAGCATTTGAAAAAGAACCGCAAGGATTTCGGCACCCAGCGTGCATTGATCAGTCTTGTTGGTAAACGTCGTCGTTTGCTCGACTACTTAAAAGACAGGGATATCGAAAGATATCGTGCCATAATTAAGGAACTGAACTTACGTAAATAATTTAAAAAAGAGGCAATCAAAAAAATTGCCTCTTTTAGCTTAAAAAACACCACCTTTTACTATTTTAGAGGAAATTATAGATATACTTATTATGAATGTTATAGAAAAAATTATCGACCTTGGTGATGGAAGGACCATTAGCATAGAAACAGGGAAGTTGGCAAAACAGGCTGATGGTTCTGTAGTAGTAAAAATGGGAGGAACGATGTTGCTTGCGACAGTAGTTTCAGCCACTGAGGCAAATGAAGATGTCGATTTCATGCCATTGTCTGTTGATTACCGTGAAAAGTTTTCAGCAGCAGGCCGTTTTCCCGGAGGTTTTCTAAAAAGGGAAGCCCGCCCTTCTGATGAAGAAATATTGATAGCCCGTCTTGTTGACAGGGCATTACGTCCGTTATTCCCAAGCAATTACCATGCAGAAACAGTTGTGATGATTACACTGTTTTCATCTGACATGGAGAATACAGCTGATTCACTTGCAGGTCTGGCAGCATCAGCTGCAATAGCAGTTTCTGATATTCCTTTTGAATGTCCGATTTCAGAAGTAAGGGTAGCAAGGATAAACGGAGAGTTTGTCATAAATCCGAAATTATCTGAAATACCAAATGCCGATCTTGACATAATGGTAGGAGCATCATATGAAAACATTATGATGGTTGAGGGTGAAATGAACGAAGTCTCTGAAGATGTTATGCTTGAAGCCATAAAATTTGCTCATCAGTCTATCAAGTCTCATTGCAAAATTCAGGAAGAACTTGCTGCAGCTGTTGGTAAAACCAAGAGGACATATTGTCATGAGGTTAACGATGAAGCCATCAAAGAAAAAGTGAAAGCTGATCTATACCAGAAATGTTATGATCATGCAAATAAGCAACAGGCCGACAAACACCTTCGCAGCGATGGTTTCAAGGCAATACTTGATGAATATATTGAAGCTTACAAACAGGAAAATGCAGCAAATA
>CAYUEI010000409.1:0-1477 GCA_964443445.1 uncultured Prolixibacteraceae bacterium
AATTAGCTCTCCAAAAAAAGTATGGGAAGGATACAACTGAAATTGAAAATTCCATCCTTGATATGAAAGTCGAATTCTCTGAGATGGAGAAAGAAGAAAAAAAGAAAACAGCTGAAGATCTTAAGCAACAACGTGAAAAAGAAATTAAAGATCTGGAAAGTAATCTAAAGTTACAGCAAGAAGCTATCAAACTAGATGGAGTTAAAACTAAGCAAACAGATCAGGAAATAAATTCTTCTTTATTGGCAGCTCAGGCTGAATTCTTGAAAAAGAAATTAGCACTTCAAAAAGAATGGGGCGAGGACACCACGGAAACAGAATTGCAAATAGCGCAGAATGCTACAGCTATTGCTCAAAACGCTCTTAAGGATCAGGAAGATTTTCTAAAGCAGTTAGACGAACTTAAAAACAAATATCTTAATAAAGGTATTGATGCCACCATCGCCAAACTGGACGAAGAAAAAGCAATTCTTCAAAAGGCTTTTGATGAGAAAAAAATCAGTGAAGAAGAATTCAACCAGGCATCTAAAAATATAAATGAAAAAGCAGCTCAGGAACGTTATTCCATTATTGAAAAATATCTTCAGGCAACTCAGAAGCTTTTTTCCTACGCCAGCGAATTCACTCAAGCTTTGGAAGACGCTGAACTAGCAAAAGCAGGAAACAACGAGGCCAAGAAAGAAGAAATCCAACGTAAATATGCTAAAAAACGTAAGGTTATAGCTATTGGACAGGCCGTTATTGATGGAGCTTTGGCAATAGTCAATATTTTAAAGACCCCCGCAACCGGAAATCTGATCGCAGATTCAATTTTAAAGGGTGTTGAGATTGCCCTTGTAGCAGGAACAACAGCCGCGCAGATTTCAAAAATAAATTCTACCCAGTTTAGCGAGGGAGGTTTTACCGAAAGATCCGGGAGTGATAGCACCCCGGTTGGTGTTGTTCATGCCAACGAGTGGGTTGCTTCTGCTCCACTGCTCAGAGATCCCGACACAAGAAGACATATTGATTATCTGGAAGCAAAACAAAGAGGCCTTATTCCTTCTTTTAGAACCGCATTTATTAATGATGCAATCAGACAACGAGGTTTTCAATCTGGGGGATTTACAGGACAGGCTGCAGCACCGGACACAGATTCAACTGAGATGAAAGAAATAATGAAAAATCTTATTGTCGTCATGGATGCAAATTCAAAAGCTTCTGCAAAGCTTGCAAATAAAAAGCTTACTGTAAATTCTCAGGAAGTTTTCAACAAACAAAACGAATATGAACACGGTGTAGAAAATTCAAATTATTAATCATATAAATACGTCAAATTATGGAAGATATTAAAAATGAAAGTATTGATCCAACAGTTAATCAAACTTCTAAAGAAATCAAAGAGAACAATGATCAGGCAGCTGATCAGGTTACAGAGCAACCAGAAAGTTTAGAAATAGCTGAAGATCTGGAAGAATCCGAAGGTCACGAAGAAACC
>CAYUEI010000409.1:1487-2390 GCA_964443445.1 uncultured Prolixibacteraceae bacterium
CAATTAATTGCTTCAGTTTCATTGAACAAGCAAGAAGATGACATTGAGCCAATCCTAATTGGTATTGATACATTTAAAGAAAATAGGATACTTGGCTATTATCGTGATCTGATCCGTAATCTTAACATACATTTGGGAAATATTGAGCACGCTCTCATCCCAACCACTCCACAGGCAGTAGACAAATATGAGACAATAGAAATTCCTCTAAGTTATTTGTTTGGGTACTTAAGTTCAAATGACAGGAAAAAATATATCAGGGAAAAATATATTGAGCGAAACGAAATTAAAATACCAGGGATTTCAAACGAAAAATTAATAGAAACAGACCTTTTAGATATCCCAGCATTAACAGAAGAAGAAGCTGCCTTAAATGCTTTTGATAAGCTAAAAGAAAGGTTTGACATGGAACACATTGATTTTGCATTTCCTCTTTCATTACTATATCGGAAAGCAACTATAGATTGTGAAGATAATCTGTTCACTGAAACAGAATTACTTAAAGAGGAAATTCGCGAACATTGTTCAACATATGTCAAGACACGAGAACAGAAAGAGGTTTACGATGCCGTTAAAAACATCGCAGACACTTTTAATTCCCTTGTTTCATTTGGCGTTTCAATGCGAAAGATTGAAAGCTTTATCGAATGGGCTATCAATGAAGATAGTACTGAGAAAAAGTTTACTGTCAACAAAAATTTGTTTTCTTCGTTTCTCTTGCGAGAAGTTAAATACATACGCTCAATAAAAGAAAGGCCATTCGACTTTAATTTTATTCTGAGTTAAAATATATAGGGATGGCTTTTCATCCCACTTAGAACCAAGTCCATAAGCACCAGTTTAAAAGACTGGTGCTTTAAACTAAACAAAAAGATTAGTCATGTATAAGTTGCTTGTTATATT
>CAYUEI010000410.1:0-2381 GCA_964443445.1 uncultured Prolixibacteraceae bacterium
CTGAACTTGCCATATCAAGCCTTTGTCCTGAAATATCATACCACCACCATTTGCTTGCTTCCATACCTGCCATTAAAGCAATATTATGATCGCCAGCTATAGTTGTCTGATAGTTAACAAAGTTCTGGAAGTTATATGACATACTTTTCTTCATACTCTGGCTAAGTTTATCCTGAGTATTATAAAGTGTTGCTGAAGCCCAGTAAATTGGTGAATATTCCTTTTGATCGTTGAGACTGAACTTGCCGATTATACGACTCTGAAAATCAAGTCCTTTGAGAATATGAATCTTTAATCCAAAGTTACCTTCAAAATGGTTATTCTTATCTAATTTATCTTTGAGATCTATTCCCACTAAAGGATTGGCAACATTACGAGGAGAAATTGTCCACTTTCCGTTTGCATCATAAGCAGGAACAGTTGGATCCATTACTATTACATTTAAAATAGGGTTGTTATAGTAGTTGTGCCAGTACCAATCGTCAAAACCATCTTTAGTTGTATTAACAAAAGTTACTTTTTCATCGAAAGTAATGAACTTGTTTACTTTATGCTCAGAGTTCATCCTTATAGTAAAACGCTGAAAATCGGTATTCTTAATTATACCGCCCTGTTTATCAAGACCGGCGCTGAAAAAGTATGTTGAAACATCATTCCCGCCGGAAATTGCCATGTCATAATTTTCAGTAATAACATTCTGAAAAACAATGTCCTGCCAATCATAAGTAGGAAGAGTATCAGGTTTATAGTTAAGAGGTGTTTTCCCCTTAAAATCTATTTCCTCACATACTTCCATATACTCCTGTGAGTTCATCATGTCAATTTTTCCTACAGGACTTTCAACACCACGGTATGCATTTATACTAATATTCATCTTGCCTGCCTTACCGTTTTTAGTAGTCACAAGTATTACACCATTTCCTCCGGTTGCACCATAAATTGCAGCTGAAGAGGCATCCTTAAGGATTTCAATTGATGCAATGTCGGCAGGGTTAATATTATTAAGGTCGCCATAGACACCATCAATAATGACCAAAGGTTTTGTACCATTAATAGAGGTGACACCACGAATCTGAATATCGGCACCTTCACCAGGACGTCCTGATTTTGGAATGATATTTACACCGGCAGCCTGTCCCTGCAAAGCTTGTTCAATATTTGCGATAGGTACACTTGTAAGTTTTTCTGCTGATACTGAAGCAACTGACCCTGTGAGGTCACTTTTCTTCTGAACACCATAACCGGTAACAACCACCTCTTCAATTCCGTAAAGGTCTTCCTGCATTTTCACTTCTAAATAAGTGGTATTGCCAACCTTTATCTCCTGTTGTAAATAACCGATATATGAAAATACCAGAATGTCATTTTCCGATGCATTAATTACAAAGTTACCGTTAATATCGGTCACTGTACCGACAGTCTTTCCTTTTAGTACAACTGTAACTCCGGGTAATGATCCGGAAGATTTCATTTCTTTTACAACTCCTTTTACTACTACTGCATCCTTAGGAATACCCTCCTTAGCAGAAACAGTAACTCCGGTCAACGCCAAAAAAACAAATGAAATCAAAGAAATCATTAGGATTTTTTTCAGATTGATGAAGTTTAATAACTGATTTTGTTTCATAAACAATAGATTAATGATTAAATTATAAATGTTAGGTAATTAAAAAAGTTTGATATTGAGTAGAATATCGTTCCTTTGATTTCCATCAGGAACCCATACTCCATTAAACTTTCAAGTAAGCAAAAATACATAAAAAAAAAGATTTTAATTGTTGAACCCAAATAGTTAAAATAGAAAATAAAAGTAGAATCCAAACAATAAGCAGATATTTAATTTTAGATATATAATTTCTAATTTTAGATAAAAGTGTTATTGACTTTTATAATATGACACCTTCTAAAAACTCCTGATATTATAAGCAATAGAAATCCATTTCAGTTAATTGGGAAATTCGGGAAATAAAAAAACATCTGCTTTTCAGTAAATGCTTTTTTAAAATATTTTAAAAATTATAATCAAAGACAGCCTGATAAAATTAAACTCTATTCGTACCTCATTCGTACCTCATCTGTACCAAATACCACAATTCTATCACTCTTATGGTGTTTGATACGGAGGAGGTACGGAGGAGGTACGGAGGAGGTGCCTATTTAAGAGGGAAAAAAGGGCTGGATTTTTAAAATAAAATAATGATTTAGGAATTGGATACGAGATTATAAATTTAACTTCCTGAGTCGGGCATCCAGCAATTCAAGATATTTTTCTTTCATGGCGGGTGAAAGAAAAAAAAACAAAAAGACCCTGAACTTATTATTCAGGGTCTTTTGTGGAGCTGCAGGGATTCGAACCCTGGTCCAAACAGGGAAGCCATACG
>CAYUEI010000411.1:0-2379 GCA_964443445.1 uncultured Prolixibacteraceae bacterium
CTTATTATCACAACATCAGCACTTTGAACATCTGCATCTGACGGATCTTTTGCATAAGTAACCTGCTCACCAAAGCGATTTCTCAGTCCGTTTATCATGGTAACCCAATCATAGCCTTCAACATCGGCTGAACCACCACCACTCATCCTCGCATCAGCAAAAAAGCCTGTTACAAGAATTTTCTTTTCACCTTCTTTCAACGGCAGTATGTTATTTTCATTTTTTAAAAGTACAATTCCTTCTCTGGCAGTTTGAAGTGCAATTTCTTCATGCTGACTGAAATTATTAAGATAAGAAATGTCTTTAACAGGGCGTTTGTCAAGTTCCATTGCAAGTTCAGTAGCAATAATATTTCTTGCCATTCGGTTTAGGTCTTCTTCCGAAACTTTACCTTCTTTTAACAATCTTTTGGCATTTGAACGTAAAAATGTATTCCCAAATTTCTTAAACATCGACCAGTTAAGATCACCCTCTCCGGGCATATCCAAATCAAGACCCGATTTCATTGCCTTTTCCGGATCCCAAACTGACCACCAGTCTGACATTACCAACCATTTAAAACCTAATTCTTTTCTTAAAATATCATTTATCACATAATTACTATGAGCAGCCCATTCTCCGTTTACCTGATTGTATGAAGTCATTACAGCAAGAGCTCCTGCCTCAACACCAGCCTTAAAAGCCGGCAGATATAATTCATGTATTGCCCTATCTGATATAACTGAATTGGATGTCCTTCTCCTGTGATCGGTATTGTTGCCCAAAAAATGTTTTAATGTTGCTATTGTTCCGGTATTTTGAATACCTACTACATAGTTTTCAATCATCCTTGCAGCAAGAAACGGGTCTTCACCGAAATATTCAAAATTACGTCCGTTCTGGGCTATTCTGTATATGTTCATACCCGGACCCAGCAAGACAGCTATTTCTCCCGCTCTGCATTCTTCACCCACGCCCTTTGCATATTTTGATGCCAGCTGCCTGTTCCATGTCGAAGTAAGTAAAATCGGACAAGGCATCGCTACTGATTTTTCCAACTGAGCATCAAGATATTTTCTCAAATGAACTCCCTGAGTTGCATCCGAAAGATATAACCCTGGAAGATTTGCTTTTTCTACCCCTTTGATGAAAAAGAAGTTATGACCTCCAATCATTTCTATCCTCTCATCAATAGTCATACTCCTTACAATTGAATCTGCCCTTTTAAAAGCTGATTCATAACTTACCGGAGTTTGATACGGCTTAAATTCATCATTCTTAATAAGTGGCAGATTCTTATCCTGCTGACTGCACGATACAATCATTAATCCACATAAAATTACAATTAGTGTTTGTTTCATAGCTGTTATTTTATTGAAAGAAAATTTTAGATTCAAATCTGAATCTAAATTAATCAAAAAATTAAAGGAAAAGAAAGATAAAAATCAAGTCAGGATATTAGCTCTGTCTCAATTTCTACTAAAAGATTATCCCTGCAGATGTCTGCTACAACGTAAGTGGCAGGTGTGTCCCCATAAGTTTCCTTGCAGATATCCCTAACCTTAGATATATCTTCTTTATTTTTAACATATACCCTTACATAGCTGTATTTATCAGGTATTGTTTTAATTTCAGGAAAATGCCTTTTTATATTATCAGGACTTGTAAGTGCAGAAATATTTTTAATTGTTACTCTGGTTTGTTCTTCAACATCTCCAATACCTACGGTTACTTCACCTACTATCGAAGCTGTTCCGGAAACAATTAATCTTGAAGCATTATTAAGGACAATAAGTTTGGCCCTTTCAAACTGAGGCGGCTGGTTCTTTGTAAGCCTGCAATCAGGAGCTCCTACAAGTACCTGCTGACCATATTTATATGATTCACTTTGAACAGGACTGCTTATTGGCAATACTTTCAAATTTTCATTTCCCGTAACTGCAAAACTATCTATACAAACGCCAAGGTAAAGCATCCCAATACCGGTTGCTGCCGGAAAATCAGCTCTTTTTCTGTATTCAGTGTAGAACTTACTGCGTGTCTCATTAAACATCTGATAGTGTTGCCTTTCCCTGCCATCAATATTTTCCTTGTCGAGAATACCTCCAACATAATTCCACTGCCTGACGATATTATCAAAGCTTAAGCCAAGATGATTGTATAAATCACTCAAATATGAAAAAGAAGCTTCTGATGACTTTAAGATGTTGTAATCAGGGTGAACAGACTGAGCACCAATTGTCCAGTATTCTTTATAACTCTTTGTATCAATAATGCAATATGGCCTGTTATGAAAATTACCATAAATTATTTTTGCTGCATGCTGATTGGTAAAAGCAACTTCAAGCAAAACAACGAAAGGATCTTCCGGCTCCTGCATTACTACCCCAAAAGGAGGAC
>CAYUEI010000412.1:0-2364 GCA_964443445.1 uncultured Prolixibacteraceae bacterium
CCTGTGGCTGTTGTTCCAATGCTTTCTTTTGAAAATGGCCCAATAACCTTTCCAGCTTCTTGGTTGGGAAGATCCTCAATGCTCCAGTCGTGCGGTAAATCAAGGATTCGCCAGTTGTTATCGTTAAATGATGGGGATTCTGCGCCTTGTGTATCACTTAATTGAAATTTCCAGTTATCGTCAAAAAGTGATTCGATACGGGCAGGTTGTTTTTGTTGCTTACCTGCAAAAGAAACCAACAAAAGAAATAAAATAGGTAAAATTGATAGAAATCTTTTGCTTCTTTTTTTGTGTTGATAATACTTCATGGCTATTATAATTTTATTAAAGATTATACTAATTCTTACTAACCCGGTCTTTCACTTATTCTGTATGACGATAAACGTCTGACAATTTACAAAATGATCAGATAACTATTCAAAATGACTTCAATTAAACACAAGGTTTGAGGGTATGAAATCGTTGGGGTTTTCGGAGATGTCTTTTATGATAAGCATTCTACATCTTTTTCAAATCGCTTATTATCTTATCAACTCTTATCCAATGAATGCAAAATATTCCTGTTCGGTCACTCCAAAAAAATAGATATTTCCCATCATTTGACACCTTAGGTGTTCCCTCAAAACCTGGTGTGTTTATTTTATGTCCCATGTTTTTTAGTTTTGTCCAAGATCCATTATTATTATGAAAAGAAATATAAAAGTCTTTCTTATTTTCATCCTGCCATGATTCAATAATTGCATAACTCTCGTCAGGAGATACCCATATTCCGTCCTCATCTGCGGGAGTACTTAAATTTGGAACATATTCCGCTGATATATATTCACCATTAATAAATCCAGCTCTGAAAATATCAGCCTTTTGATCATCAGTAGGCCGACCTGTAGCAAAATACAGCGTTCTGTCTGCTGTTAAAACATGTCCTGCTTCCCGAAATTCGCTATTAATAGAAGCAGGGAAAAGTTGAGCTTTAGACCAGCCATTATCAGTTCGATTGCAAAAATAAAGGTCTGTATTATAAGGCAAATCAGCAGTTGGATTTGATTTCGCATAAGTCAATAACTGACCATCCGGACTAATATTAACGGTTTCTAAACCCTTTTCATTGGCAAAAAAAGCAGTGTCCAATTTAGACCATACAGAGTCAATACGCTTTGAATGTAAAATTGTTCCTGAATTTCCCTTATAAATAGTCAAAAACAATTCATCGTCTAAGGGCGAAAGAACTAAACTAAAAATATTGTAGTCTTTAGGTATCAAATCTGTTGTTAAAACTATTGCCGAATCGCCTGGTGGAGTTTGTCCTAAATATTCAAAAATACCATTTTGTGAAAAACAACTTACTGGTAAGATAAAACCAAGTATTAATTTTAAATAGATTTTAATTCTCATGATGCATTGTTTATTAAGATCTAAAACTCTTCAAGTCGATATTTTTAAACCTTCCGTCCAACGGTGACGGGTTGAGAAGGTAAGTGCGTTTCAGCCCAACCTCCATTGGTAAATTAACTATGGAAATTGTTCTTTTATACACTTTTACCAATCATAGGCTTTGAATAAACTTGTTTTGTATCGCTTTTACCGCTTGTTTGCCCAGTTTACTAAATATTGATGGATCATTTGAAAAATCGGGTGAGCCCAATTATGCTTTATGACTAAGATGCACAATATCCAACTCTTTCATCTTATATGCTTTACGTTTCTCCGATTTAATACTCACTGCACAATCGAATACATATTCCGGAAGTTAGCATTGTCCGGTTTGAGAACATTTGCCAATGGGTAAAGCCGTGATTTAAACGATGCATAAAACGGTCGAAAACCACTGAACCCCTTATTCACTATACAATATTTGTAAGCGTGTATTATTCAATTAATATGAAAGCCTTGATTCCTTATCTCAAGACTTTTAAATATATTATATTTTTCTTTGTCGAATGGATAATCCCAGCAACCCAAACTATGAAATATCTCTCCACCAAAACCTGTTTTGAACTTATATAAGCCATAAAGAGGATGGGTTAAGTCATTATTAGGTGAAATTCCAAACATATCATATTCTTTGCATCCCTTTTCTTTTGATAGCCTGATGGCAAACCATTGTAAAGCATAAGTAGCCATAAAGTTTCTGTTAATATTTGAGGATGCACCATACAAATATGAACTACGATTGCCAGTTAGTATTAAGAACATTGCTGCAAGTGGTTTATCGTCAATTTCTGCTATAAGGTAATAAACTTCTGCAGGTGATCTGGTTTTGTCTGCATTTGTTGTTAAAATTGCTTCAAAATATTTAATATCATTTAAATATAATCCATTTCTATTAGCTGTTTCAGTATATAAGCTATACCAAATATTTAAATC
>CAYUEI010000413.1:0-2350 GCA_964443445.1 uncultured Prolixibacteraceae bacterium
GCCAGTAATACCATTAATATTGACATACTCTTAATTATTAATATTATAAAACACTTTCTTAAATTTTCTTTTTTTCCGCATGTTCTTCTGATGTTGCCATTCCAAAATACATTGCTGATAATAGTGTAAAAATATAAGCTTGAATGAATGCAACAAGCAAGTCAACAACAAGCATAAAAACACTAAATGCAACAGAAATTAAAGATGTTCCTGCTCCTACAACAGGATTGAATAAAGAAGACATAAGGAAGATCAAAGTTACTAAAACACCTATAATCATATGCCCGGATAACATATTGGCAAATAACCTTATCATCAACACAAAAGGTTTAATAAATATTCCCAAAAATTCAATGAAAGGAATCAATGGAATTGGTAACTTCATAAAAATTGGAACATCCGGATTTATTATATGTAGCCAATAATGTTTATTTCCGCTTACAGTTGTGATTATAAAAGTAAATACAGCAAGTACGCAAGTTACAGATATATTGCCTGTAATATTTAATTCAAGGGGTAAAATCAAGCCTATTAAATTAGCAAGAAGAATGAAGTTAAATATTGTAAGGAGAAAAGGCATGTAAGTTTTGTATTTAGTTCCGGCAAAAGGTTTAGCAATGTCGTCTCTTACAAATAAAACAAGGGGCTCAACGACATTCTGTATACCTTTTGGGACGCCCATTGGATTCTTTATAGTCTTCCTTGATCCTGAAATAAAAAAAATCAACAAGATTAAAGCAACAATAATGGAGCCTGTAACAGTTTTTGTAATTGACACATCAAAGGGAACATATTCTGAGCCGTCCGGCAGAACTTCTATTATTTTCTCTTTGTTTAGTCCTTCTTTTTGAATGTAAAATGGGAACCCATCCTGTCTTTTATAAATTTCATGGGATGAAAAAATATGTAATCCGGAATGTTTGCTATATAGAATAACAGGTAATGGAATTGCCACATCGATTTCACCAATTGTAATGAAATGCCATTCATGGGAATCGTTAATGAAGTTAGAAATACTCTCCACCGCATTAACTCCTCCCCCTTCTTCACTTTCATTAGCAAAAGATTGTATCGAAAAAAATAACAGGATAAATATGAATATTTTATCAAGCAGCCTCATAATATACAATCAAGATATAAATTTATAAAAATGAAGTGAAATCAGGAAAGTATTGTCAGATTTTATTTAGATTCGTTAATAAGGCTCATTACTGATCTTACTTCATAGACAGCATAAGCTACATATAAGATTAGATATACAACAAGAAATATCACTGCATTCTCTTCATCAAAAATTATATATAAAACACCAAAGATGATATATATAAACATTTTGATCAAAGAAAGCATCATAAATTTGAAGCTGAATTTAGAAATGTCTTTTTGGGATATTTGAAGCATAAATTTATGAAGCACTAAAGTAGATACATAGTAAAAAAGCAGTACAAAAGGTAAAATTGGAAGGAAATAACTTTTTAGAATAGTTAAAAACAGTATCAATCCTATACCGAGAATAATCAAAGTATAAGTTGTAAGCCCTTTAATGAATCTTGAGAAACCATTTTCCATAATATCAATGTAAGGTATTGCAAAGATTCAACATTAACTATAAATGGGTCTAATTTACTTTACTTACTCATAACACAATTACCGGAAAAATTTGCTCCCGGTTCTATCAATAACTGACCAGTTGTAATATTACCCTGAAAATTAGATGTGGCTTTTAAAGCTAACAGTTCAGTCACTTTAATCTTTCCGATTAATATCCCTTCAATCTCTGCAGATCTGCTGTCAACATCGCCTTCAATCTTTCCTGCGGGGCCAATTATCAGTCTTCCCTTTGTAGAAAGGTTACCAATCAAAATTCCATCAATCCTAATATCAGATTCAGTAGAAATATCTCCTGTCACATTTGTAGATTGAGAAATCAGATTTACCGCTCCCAGATTATTTTCAGTTATTTTAGACATAATCAGTATTTAAGGAAAACAAATTTAATAAAAAACTTTCAACTCCCTTAAATTACATTTTCATTTTATGTTTTATGCATAAAAATCAAAAAAAAATCCTGCTATTGCAGGATTCAATGAATATAGATAAGCTTTTATAGAAATTCTTATGCAGTAACTTCTTTTTCAATCGCCAATTTACCTCTGTAATATCCACATTCAGGACATACAGTATGGTATTTTACTGATGCTCCACAATTAGAGCAAGATGAAATAGTAGCAGGAATCGCTTTATCATGAGTTCTGCGTTTATCTCTTCTCGTTTTTGAGTGTTTATGCTTTGGATGTGCCATTTCTTCTAAACTTTACTTGTTATCTAATAATTTTTTTAATTCACTCCA
>CAYUEI010000414.1:0-2338 GCA_964443445.1 uncultured Prolixibacteraceae bacterium
AAAGGATTCCAATGCATTAAACATTTATTTTCTAATCTTGCACTACCCAATCTTGATTCTTGTGTCTTGATTCTTGTGTCTAATTTTAATTCCTCCTGCCAAACTCTTCCTTTGCCTCATCAAGAAATTTCACAAAGTTATCCGGATTTAGATCTCTGGCTTTTGGCTTTACGAGCATCTTCTCGTTATGGTCGAGAATGACATAATAAGGTTGGGCATTAACGCCAAAGCGGCTAATCTGGAAATCGGCATACTTCTTTCCAATAGTTTTTTTAATCTTTCCGTCGTACTGAGAAGTTATCCATTGTGATTCGGGAAGCTTAGTTTTATCGTCTACATAAAGAGCTACAATTATAAAGTCATTTTTAAGCCTTTCCTGAACTCTTGCATCGCTCCACACTGTAGCTTCCATTTCACGGCAATTAACGCATCCATGGCCGGTAAAATCAATAAATAAAGGTTTTCCGGAAGCTTTGGCACAAGCCATTCCCTGTTGATAATCGAAATAACCCTTCAGTCCATGAGGCAGGTGTAGAAATTCGGAAAACATAGGTTCTTCGCATATACCATTTTGAGTATCCGTGAAAGAAACAGTTGATTTTCCCTGAGTCACCAGCCCTACTTCTTCTCTAATTATCTTGTGGAAATCGAAATCGTGAGTTGACATAGGAGGCAGGTATCCTGAAATAGCTTTAAGGGGAGCTCCGAACATTCCGGGTATAAGATAAACAACGAAAGAAAAGGTTGCCAGTGATAACATAAGACGTGGAACAGAAACATGCTTTACATCGCTATCGTGAGCAAATTTTATTTTACCAAGAAGGTAGAAGCCCAAAAGAGTAAAGATAACTATCCAGATAGCAAGATAAACTTCGCGGTCGAGGATACCCCAATGATAAGTCTGGTCGGCAATGCTGAGGAATTTCAGGCCAAGGGCTAGCTCAAGGAAACCAAGAACAACCTTAACCGAGTTTAGCCATCCACCCGATTTGGGGAGGTTACTCAGCCATTGAGGGAACATTGCAAAGAGGGTAAACGGAAGGGCAAATGCAAGAGCAAAACCAAACATTCCTATAATAGGTTTAAGGACTTCGCCTCCGGCTGATTCAACAAGAATAGCACCAACAATAGGTCCTGTACATGAGAAAGAAACAAGAACCAGAGTTAAAGCCATGAAAAATGAGCCCATCAGACCTCCTTTATCGGCTCCCTTATCAGCTTTATTAACAAGCCATGAAGGAAGAATAATTTCAAACATTCCAAAGAATGAAAAGGCAAATACAATGAAAATGATAAAGAAAATAATATTGGGAATCCAGTGGGTGCTAAGCCAGTTAGCAGCATCGGGACCAAAAATAACAGCTACAAGCGAGCCAATCACAGTATAAATTGCGATAATTGAAAGACCGTAAAGAATTGCATTAAGTCGGGCTTTAGCTTTAGATTCACTGCTGTGCATAAAGAAAGAGACAGTCATTGGAATCATTGGAAAAACACATGGGGTAAGAATAGCAGCAAGTCCGGCTATAAAAGCAAAAAAGAAAAACAAAATCAGACTTCTGTTAGAGGAATTTTTAATATCATCTTCAATAGAAACGGGAGGTTCAGATAAAGAAGAAGAAGAAATTGCATTACCATCATCACTAAAAACGAAAGTAAACTCCGATTCTGTAGGTGGGATGCAAGTTTCATCGTTACAGCTCATATATTCAACTACACCGGAAATTGATTTAAGGTTTATGTCTGAAAGCGAAACAACACCGCTAAAAGTAATTTCATCGCTGAAATAAGAAAGGTTCATATTGAAAGTCTTGTCAAAGAATTTCATTGGTTCTTTAAGAGGTGAAATATTTTCAACAAAGCTAAAACCTGAAGTATCTGAAAAAGAAAAAGAAGTAGGAATTGGTCCGCCGGGAGGTAAATCGGTCGCATACAGGTGCCAGCCCTTTTCGATAGAGGCTTTGAAATAAACCTCGTAAGTATCAGCACTTACCTTTTTATTTGAGAAAGTCCATTTGACAGGATTAACAACCTGAGCGAAAGAAAACTGAGAAAAAAAAGTCAAAAGGACTATTAGTAATATCTTGTGTTTCATGTTAACAGTAATTTAAAAAAAAGAATTAAAATTAAAGATAACAAATTTAAGAAAGATAGGTATTTAAAGAGTGTAACAATAGTCACAAAAAAAACCCGTCAATAATGACGGGTTTAATTTAAAAGATAATTTCTTCCATGTTACTGTCGAAGAATCGTGCTTCAAGAAGAGAAACCCTATCAGCCGATGTAACATCAATTTTTTTCTTGTACTTCCAGTTCCATTTTCTAAGTATCGAAATAA
>CAYUEI010000415.1:0-2336 GCA_964443445.1 uncultured Prolixibacteraceae bacterium
GGCAAATCATGGTTCTTTCCATCTTCCCATCTTAGAACACCAAATTTCTCAAACATTTCTTTGTTTTCAACGATTTGTTCGGGTGACATAACCGGATGAATTATCCTTGCGCTAACTAAAAAAGATCCAATCATGTTGATTACCAGAAGTGGAATAATGAACTTCTTCATTTTTGAAGGGATCGTTTTTTCTATTGCCAAAGCTCCAAAAGCAATTATAACAGGATATAAACCAATAGAGTAGTAATCTTTGGCTTTTAAAATGACAAAAAGAAACATTACAGCAAGAAAGCTGATTGCTATGTATCTGTATTGTTTGAATGGCTTATAAAATATAAATCCAATAAAGGCAGCAAGTGTTAAAGGTAATGCTCCAATAAAAAACATCAGCTGTCCCCAAAAGAAACTTCTTAAGTCATTGTTTACTAATTGTCTTTCACTGAGAGCGTTCATGTGCCCAATTACAGGGAAATCATTCATTATCTGCCATATTATATTTGGAAGGACTAAAACTAAAGCAAAAATCATAGCTTTCAGGAAGATGCTCTTTGATAATAACTTCCTTTGAGAGGTAGCAATAATGCCGGTTAATAATCCTAAAATCAGAAAGGCGGTATTGTACTTGTTGTAAAGTCCTAGTGCAATCGCTATTGCGAGCAGGTAAAGCCACTTTTCTTTTTCTGAATTAATATATTTAACGCTTAAGAAGAATATTACTGTCCAGATAAGGATTTCAAAAGAATTGGGCTGAAAAAGAATATTTAGACGGAAGAGGATTGAAAACAAGAGTCCGCATGAAACCAGGATTTTAGAAATTAGCTTTCCTCCAAGTGATTCAGCAATAAACCAGCCAAATACTATTGTCAGAGCTCCAAAAAGAGCAGGGAAAAACCTTACCCAGAATTCACTGCCTCCTAATAAGAAGATGATAGTTGAAATCCATGATGTCAGAGGGGGAACAGATATATACCCCCATGCTGAGTGCCCGGCTTGATCAAGATGTAAAAACTCATCCCTCTGTAACTCATATACCGGATTGACCAGTATATATTGGAGGATGAGTTTGGCTGCTACAATAATTAGCAAAACCCAATATTCTCTGAGAAATTTTCTAATAGTCTGACCCATAAGATTGGTTTACTTAAATACTATCTTATGGTGTAAAGTTAAATAATTTAGTGGGTTATTTTCTTTACATTTATTTCCAGTTTATTATAATCTTCCCTTGTCTTTCCTGCATTTCTTGTGTTGAAATATACTACACGACCATCCTTTAGATTAATCTCAATAAATGGAGGATATTTAAAATTTACTGAAAGAAAAGCTTTTTTATTATCCTGAAGCTTAAAGTGCCCCTTGCAAACATTACCCAGACTAAAACCATTTGTTCTGAATTCAATTGCAGGCATACTCTGTATCGTGTCTGCCGAAACAATGCTTTCATAAGGGATACTGATGCCATATAAGTCTGAAATTTTCAATTTTTCATTACCGATGATGATCTTTGAGTCCCTGCTTTCAAAAGCTGAAAATAAACCCACAATTGCAAGTATTAATATAGTAATGGCCAAGCCCATATAAGGTTTATGATTGCGGATTACAAAATCTTCATCTTCTTTATTTCCTGGAATTTTGTTTTTCTGTTGATAAATATATTCAGTAAACTCTTCAGGGAAGTTTGTTCCTATCCGTATTAACCGGCCTGAACCTCTGACCGACAGTTCTATTGCTTTTGTTCCGCCAACATTGTAAAGTATAGTTCCCGGTCCAATTCTTATTCCAAATCCCAAAGGCAGATAGCTAATCGGACGGCAATACACTATGTCAGATATTCTGTACTTTCCTTTGATAAGCCCTATTCCAAATGAAAACCTTACATATTCATCGTCGACACTCAGAGTTAGACTACCCATAATCAGGAGGAGTATCAGTGATATTACTGTCATGAGGATTATGTTTTCATGGCTTTGGTTATTCATAATAACTATAATATCCAGAACCAGTATTATTGCCACTGATACCCAGCCCGGTTGTGTCTTTTTCATGGTTTTATTTATTTGAATTTATGAACTTAACAATCCCAACAACCAATTCTTTGTTAACCGGAAGGTCGGGATTTGAATATGTTGCATAATTTGCCTGAAAGCCACCCTTTATTGTTTTTAGTATATGGTTCATATCTTTTATTATCAGCTTTTCACTTCCCGGCACTGCTTTCGACAGTTTATCAGCTTCTTCAGTACCAACCTGAATATCATTGGTTCCGTTGATAATCAATGCCGGACAATTGATGTTTTTAATCATTATAGAAGGGTCAAGTTTAAGCCATGATATCAT
>CAYUEI010000416.1:0-2330 GCA_964443445.1 uncultured Prolixibacteraceae bacterium
CCGAAGAAAATATTTTCTCTGTGAAAGCATTGTTGAGTAATGGGTTTAAGAAAAAAGCGGATGGCGATTACAGAAAAGAAATAAAGCAGAATTGAATGCCAGCCGATAACAAGCGGTAAAAAATATTGCTCGGATTGTGCTATATTTGAGAGCAATAACAATTAATAAGCGGTTTTATGTATGACAGGAAAGAGCTTTGAATTGCGCACCGTTTCTTACAGCCGACCGTTATTAGCGGCATGCTAGGTACGATATACGAGCGTAAAGATTACTCTGGAGTATTGGATGAGTGTAAAAAATCACTAAATTTACCCTTGTTTATTTGACAAGTGTAAAATTTACCTTTGAGTTATGACTAATTTTAAAAAAGAAATTCCCTTCAATGATTTGCCTTTACTTCCTCCGGAGTTTGAACTAGAGACAAAAAAAGTTCTATTAAAGACAATTTCTGCAAGTAGAGCATTGGCTCAATTAAATGGAGCAATGATAAATCTACCAAATCCAAGGCTATTCCTTGACACGATTCATTTACAAGAGGCAAAAGCAAGCTCAGAAATCGAAAATATCATAACGACCAATGACGATTTATACAAATCTGTGGTTGCAGAAAAAAAGTTTGAAGATCCAGCAACTAAAGAAGTTTTAAGTTATAAAGAGGCTCTTTGGTCAGGGCTTGAAAGACTTGAATCTCGACCTTTTATTACAACTAACCTTTGTATCGAGATTGTTCAATGTATAAAACAGAATTCTGCTGGAATAAGAGTTACGCCTGGGACAACTCTTGCCAACACCAAAGGAGAAGTAATATATACACCTCCTACTGGAGAAAGTATAATCCGTGAAAAACTTGCAAATCTGGAGAAATTCATAAATCAAAATAACACATTAGACCCATTGATTAAGATGGCATTGATGCATTATCAATTTGAAGCGATTCACCCATTTGCAGATGGCAACGGTAGAACCGGAAGAATTCTATTGCTCTTATACCTAAAAATGGAAAGACTGCTAGATATTCCTGCTATTTACCTTAGTGAATACATAATCCAAAATAAAATAGAGTATTATAAAAAACTTCGGGATGTTACAGAAAATGAGGATTGGGAAAGCTATATCCTTTACATGCTTGATATGATTGAAACCACCGCAAAGAAAGGTTTACTCAGATTAGAAAAGGTGACTTCTCTAATGGAAATCATGGCCGAGGAAATTAAAATTGAACTTCCAAAAGTTTATTCAAAAGACTTACTTGAAATAATTTTCAAACTTCCATATACCAAGAGACAATTCCTAATTAACTCAGGTCTAGGAACTCCCAAGACTGTAGGCAATTATCTGATTTCATTAGAAGAAAAAGGGTATCTGAGATCTGTCAAGGTAGGAAAAGAAAAATTATATCTGAATCACAAACTAATGGAGATACTGGAAAACGAATGAAAGCACGAACGCATAATAAAAACTATATGTCAATTGCCGTTTCCGTGCTGACAACAAGCCGTGTAGCCCACAACAGCGGCGGTGCGGCTCGACAGGAATCGAAGATCAGCGGAGCTAAAACCGCCCACAATCCCCAACTGCATATAGTTCCGTCCGATGTGAGTTAAATATGTACTTGATAATTTTGAAAATGTAGAACAAGTTTTGGCTGATTTATCAAAAGTTGTAATGTACGGAGATGCTTGTTGGCATTTTATGATTATTGATAAGAATGGAAATAATGCAATTGTTCAGTTTTTAAAGGGGAACCCAATTATTTACAACAACTCTCAAATTCCAGTTAAGGCTTTATGCAATTTTTAATGCGAAAAGGAACTTATTCGATTGAAATATTATGCTGATTTGGTGGTGACAAATATATTGATTTCAATACAAATTGTGCTAATGACCCGAGATTCTTGTGGGCGGCATCAATGCTTAAAGAGTATTCTTTAATTCAAGAGATTGCAGAAGTATTCGATATGCCGACTTTATTGATTTTGACTTTTCTAAAGAGAAACCAGTTTTAGTCCTTGATATTCATAAACCTTTGTAAAAAGGGAATGTAGCAAAGGAATTTATTTCTTATAATGAACAAATTAATAAAAAATATATCGGTAAAATGTTGGATAATAGTTTTAAAGGTTCGAAATTTAGGAATAAAATAGCAGTAAAACGATTAAATAATTATACTAAGGATTTTAAATAAAAACAGCAGCTAACACGCAGTATAGCAACAAGCCTATAAAGGCATTCGGATATCAGTTCATTTTTACATCTTTATTATATTCAGATAAATACATGAAAAATTCATTTGACGAAATACCGCAGAGTTTCATTAGTAAATGGCAAAA
>CAYUEI010000417.1:0-2329 GCA_964443445.1 uncultured Prolixibacteraceae bacterium
TCAAAACCTTCAGCATTAATTTCAGTATCAAGAACAATAAATGTTACCCCGTCCCTGAAATAACTATAATACCTTTCCCTTCCTGTAAACTCTTTTATTAAAGCAAGATTATTGCTTTGTATGTCGTGATTACCAAAAGTCCATAGAGTATTCAAATTATCAAGATCAAAAAGCCTGTCACAATATTCCATTGTAGCTCTTTCATCACTGGTATAATAAGTCAGGTCGCCACCAAGCATTTTAACATCAAACATATTGAAATCTATATCCTCTATTCCCTTTGCTACAGATTGTTTAACTTTATCTTCACTTCTGGGATGAGGGATGAAAATGATTTTAAGGATAGAATCATTTTGAGACAAAAGCTTTATCGCTGGAAATAATAGCAATAATAAAAG
This sequence comes from uncultured Prolixibacteraceae bacterium, assembly GCA_964443445.1. GTDB lineage: Bacteria > Bacteroidota > Bacteroidia > Bacteroidales > Prolixibacteraceae > CAYMTR01. The sequence continues at coordinate 399 of CAYUEI010000417.1, forward strand.
CAGGATTTTTCTCATTTTCTTGTTTAAAAGCTTTACATAAAATTAGTAATATTCTAAAACAATTTGCCTATTTTCAATTTTTATTAAATTGCATCTCGATTTCTAAAAATAGCAACTATGATCAGAACATTCTATTTTATTGTTGTATTGTTTCTTTTGTCTGCTTCTGTTGTTTCGGCTCAGACAAAAGTTCCTGCAACCATTGTTATTTCTAAAGCCGATCTGATAAAGGCAGGCGAATCAATCCCGGTTTCTGAAATTGGAGAACCTGTAGGATCAGTCAAGTTATACGAACCCCGGTGGATCGATGCCACTGAAAATTCACCTGCTTTTGGAGTGGTTGAAGGATCTATTTTCCCGGTCGACGCGAATGGCTGGCCTATTAATTTTAAGGTATTACTTCCCTCCGATTGGTCGCACCGTGCGATGCAAGCCGGTGGTGGTGGAATGAACGGTTTCATTACCGTGCGCGAAGGACCTAATCCTTTACTTGTTAAAGGCTTCGCTTTATATGGAAGTGACTCGGGACATCAAGCCGGTGGAATGGGTTTCCCCGGTGGTGGTCAAAGCAAACCTTTAGCCTCAGGGCCTTCTTCTGGTGACGAATGGGCGTTGAACGACGAAGCTATCAAAAACATGGGCTATATGCAGCTGAAAAAAACCCACGATGCAGCAATGGTCATCATGCAGCGTATTTATGGCAATCGCCCTACTTACAATTATTACGTTGGCAGCTCACATGGAGGTCGCGAAGGACTTACCGTTGCCCAAAGATATCCTAAAGATTACAATGGAATTATTTCAAATGTGCCCATTATAAACTTTTCCAGCCTTATGCTTGCTCCCGAATTGATCAGAATTCAGGAAATACCTTTGAAAAACTGGGTAACCCCTGCTAAAGTAAATGCTATAAGAACTGAATTCTTGCGACAATGTGATGGCCTCGATGGAATATCAGATGGTATTGTAAACAACTATATGGCCGCACGTGCTATCTTTAATGTGAACGATGGAGTTGGACCCACAGACCCTTGGGCTGCCCTTCGCGCTCCAGGAAATGTTGATCCCGACCCAACAGATAAATCTGAATCGGCTAAACTTACCAATGAACAAATTAAAACAATGGAATTTGTTTATAGCTCTTACAAATTCGCAACCCCTTTGGCCAATGGAGTACCTTCATTTGGTATGTGGCTCCCAACTACCGAACCCGATGGTTTTGGAATGATTACAGGACAAAGGTTCAAAGGACAAGAAGGTGCTGACGATAAAGCTCCTCAGCATGGCTCAATGGGCTCGCTGGGCGTAACAGGATTCCTGATGCAGGACTTGAAAGCTAATCCCCTCGACTATGTCGAAGGTGGTAAATGGAACAAACGACGTGAAGAAATATCTCAATGGCTCGATTCTACTAATCCTGACCTTACTGAATTCTTTAAAAATGGCGGAAAAATCATCCTCACCATCGGTACTATGGATAACATCGCTTCTCCCGGTGCCCAGCTCGATTACTACCAATCACTTTTGGATAAAATGGGACGGAGTACAATCGACAAATTTGCCCGCTTGTACGTTGTGCCACAAGGTGGCCATGGTTTAAACGGCAGGGGCTACAAAGTTAATGGCGAAGGTAAAACCATCGAGCCCAAAAATATTCCTGCTCCTAATGGCGACGATAAAATGAACCTACTGATGAACTGGGTAGAAAACAACGAGGCGCCGGCTAAAACTCTAGTTATAGACCCTAAGGGAAAAATCGGAGATAAACCAGAAGGCGCCGGTTATCTCTTATGCTCATACCCCAACTATCCAAAATATGTGAATGGTCCAGCCGACCAGGCTTCATCCTATATAAGCGCTGATCGGTAATTTTAACAACTAATAATACCATAAAAGCGGTCTATGAATCAAAAGGGCCGCTTTTTTTATTT
>CAYUEI010000418.1:0-2315 GCA_964443445.1 uncultured Prolixibacteraceae bacterium
TAGCCCTGATTAACGAGAAAATCGTCAGTTATTAAAAAGGTGATTGGTTGTTATCATCTTCTTTGTAAGTTCCAACCAAATTATTTCAGAAACAATGAGAATGTGAAAAGATAGTAATCTGTCATTGGTAAGCGAAGCGGATCTCTGAAAGAAATCTGTTGTTTTTTTATTCTACTCTTCAACAGATTGCTTCGTCGTACCTCCTCGCAATGACGGTGAATTCGAAGTTCGCAATGACGTGCTCTTCAACAGATTGCTTCGTCGTACCTCCTCGCAATGACGGTGAATTCGACGTTCGCAATGACGTGCTATTCAACAGATTGCTTCGTCGTACCTCCTCGCAATGACGGTGAAGTCGAGGCTCGCAATGACGGTGAAGTCGAGGTTGCCAATGACGATGAATTTGAAATTCGCAATAATCTATCTTGCTGGTCAGCAAATAAAAAACCTCCCGATTGGAATCATCGGGAGGTTACTGGAAAATCTGGATTGGTTATGGAAATCTTTAAAAAAATTAATTATAACTATTTCCTTTTTTAAAATATTTACTTTAGAAAAGGAATAAGTCTTAATTTTTTTTCAAAGGAAAGGCATTTTAAATTAATGTGGAAATTTATGTAGTAAATACGGGCATTGTGGGGTGAATGAAGAAATTGTTGGGGTAAATATTTAAATCGAGGGGTAAATGAAAAATAATAATTTTGGAAACAATAATTAATCGATAATAATGGTTACTTTTACTTTTATAAACCTCATGCAATGAATTTCAGACAATCAGTACCAGATTACTTGATTAATAAGAAGAATACCTTTATTCAGGTTCTTTTTACTGCAATTTTTGCTTTTGTATTCATTATTATATACCGGCCCTTCGGTTATGAAAACTGGTACGGCAATATAGGCAACCTCCAACTGTATGCCGGAACGGTTGTTGTTGTTGTTCTTGGAATGGTTACAATTATTCTTTCAAGAATTATAATGTTCCTTTTTAATAAAAATCATGAAATAACACTTGCCGTATATATCTGGATGATAATCTTTGAAGTTATCCTGCTTGGAGTTTTCTATACAGCACTTGAGAAAGTAATTTTAAAAGATGACCGCCCTGTATCGGGCTTATTCATTAATGCTGTCCAGAATACAACACTTATACTCCTGATTCCATATATCTTAAGCGGATTGTTTTTTGCCTGGAATGATATAAAGAAAAAATTAGATCAGGTAGTACAACAATTTCGTGATCCTGCAGAGATATTTATTCCTTTCAAGGATGAAAACGGAATACTAAGACTTACATTAAAGAGTGTCAATATTTTATATCTTGAATCGAGCGACAATTATGTAGTTGTAAACTATTTGGATAATGAAAAACAAAAGAAATATCTGGTAAGAAATAATCTAAAAAATCTGGAAAAGAATTTAAAAGATTATCCAATATTTCGTTGCCATCGGTCTTACTCCGTAAATATAAGGAATGTAAAAATGATCAGGAAGGTAAAATCGGGCTATGAGCTGGTAATTTCCATCGGAAATGAAGAATGCATTCCTGTATCTAAAAGCTACGAAAAGAAGATACTCGAACTTATGAATGTCAAGTGAGAGTAATAACTTTATGGAACGAAAGATAATAATTACTGCCGACGGTTCACATTCCCTTTTTATACCTTCCATGGATGAGAATTATCATTCAGTTCACGGAGCAATAGGTGAATCGATACATGTTTTTATAAAAGCAGGTTTACATCAATGTGAAAAGCTGAATATCAGGATTCTTGAAGTCGGTTTTGGAACAGGCCTCAATGCCCTTCTTACTCTTATAGAAACTAAAGGAAGCAATATATCAGTCAACTACACCGGAATAGAAAAATATCCTCTGATCTCAGAAGAATACAGCAATTTGAATTATCCTGATATTCTTGGAGAAGAATATAAAGCCAATTTTTTAAAGATGCATACCTGCGATTGGGAAAAGGATGAAGAGATAAAAGAAAATTTTATCCTCAGAAAAATAAAAGCAGATCTTACTCATTATGAGTTTAATGAAGAAAATAACTTCGATTTGGTATATTTCGATGCCTTTGCACCAAACAAGCAGCCTGATCTTTGGAACATCGACATTTACAGAAGGATATATAATATTTGTTCTGAAGGAGCAATACTAGTAACCTACTGTGCAAAAGGTATCGTCAGGAGGGAATTGGTTTCAGCAGGTTTTTATGCTGAAAGATTACCGGGTCCTCCGGGTAAATTTGAAATGTTGAGGGCAATAAAGAGATGAAAATGTTACAAGTTGATCTTTTTTATTTATTTTCGCA
>CAYUEI010000419.1:0-2303 GCA_964443445.1 uncultured Prolixibacteraceae bacterium
AAAGGAAATATTTGGGCAGGAACATACGGTAATGGTTTCTGCAAGATAAATGTTCAAAAGGATGGAACACTGAAATGTACATCTTACTCACAGAAAGACGGATTATCCAATAATGTGACTTATTGTCTTCAGGAAGATAAATGGGGTAATATCTGGATCAGTACTGATTACGGGCTTTCTAAATTTAATCCTGAATCATTATTGTTTAGGAATTTCTATAAACAAGACGGATTGTTAAACAATCAGTTTTATTGGTCTGCCTCTTTTCGTGATAATGAAGGTATTTTATACTTTGGAGGAACCGAAGGACTTAACTATTTCAATCCTAAAGAAATAGTTGAATTTAAAGATCTTAACTCACCTAAAATTACTAAACTTAAAATTTTCAACACTGAAATAAAAAGCGGAGAAAAAATACATAACAAAGTTGTTTTAAGAAAACCTATTTATACTTCCGATACAATATTGCTCTCTTACCGCGACAATAACCTTTCTTTCGATTTTTCATCATTTGATTTTAACCTACCTGAAAAAACAAGCTTTGCTTACATGATGAAAGATATTGATAAAGACTGGATTATCGTGCCAGCTCAAAGACGCTTTGCTACATATAATAATCTTCCGGCAAAAACATTTGATTTTTTTATAAAAGCTTCAAATTGTGATGGTATCTGGAATGATACTCCTACTAAAGTAACAATAATAATTACGCCTCCCTTTTGGAAAACTACATGGTTCAGAATACTCTTCATCATAATTGTCCTTCTGGCTACTTTCTTTACAATTCAGTATCAGATGCAAAGAATTATAAATCAAAAGAAATCACTCGAAGAAAAGGTACACCAAAGAACAAAACAAATTGAAGAACAAAAAATAATGCTTGAAAAGCAAGCTGATGAACTTATAATATCTAACCAGAAACTTGAAAGAAGACAAACTCAGATAGAACACCAAAAAGAAGAATTGGAAAAGAAGAACAATGAAATTTCATCACAAAGAGATGAATTGATTGTTCTTAATAACAAGGTTGAAGAAATAAACAAACAACAATTGTCGTTTTTCACAAACATTTCTCATGAATTCAGAACTCCATTAACATTAATCATTTCTCCAATTGAAAGATTAATAACTAAAATGAATCCATCGGATGAATCTATTGGAGTTCTTAAGTTGGTAACCAGAAATGCTCAGAGACTTCTTTTGCTAATAAATCAACTGCTTGAAATAAGAAAGATTGAAACGGGGAATCAAAAATTGAAAATAGAAAAAACAAATATCTATAATTTCATTTCTGAAATATTTTACTCATTTGAAACATTGGCTCAGAAGAATGAAATAAATTACAAAAACAAAATAATTTGTGACATAAATGAAGTATGGATTGACAAAGAAAAGTTAGAACATATACTTTATAATCTTCTTTCTAATGCATTCAAATTTACCCCTAAACAGGAACAGATTTTTCTTGATGTTTATACTTCAAATATTAACAATACCGATTTTCTTTCTTTATCTGTTAAAGATACAGGTACAGGAATACAAAAAGAACATATAGACAAACTATTTGATCGCTTCTATCAGGCTTCTGAAAACCGTGCTCAGGGAGTTACAGGAACAGGCATAGGCCTCTCTCTGGTTAAAGACCTTGTAGATTCATTACACGGAAAGATTGACGTTAAAAGTGAATCCGGTCACGGGAGTATATTCACAGTTATCATACCTGTTTCAAAAAATGCATTTAATGAAGATGAAATTGAATATAATGAGCAAGAATATGAATCAGACTTAAAAGATAAGATAAATCTAATTTCTAATAACAATGATGATAGCCAACTAATAAGCAATAATTATAATCTGGAAGAAAATGAAACAATTTTAGTTGTTGAAGATAATACTGATATGAGATCTTTTATTTGTTCTAACCTATCAGAACATTTTAGAGTTATTGAAGCAGAAAATGGGTTAACAGGCTATGAGCTGGTTAAGGAAGAAGAGCCTTCGCTTGTAATAAGTGATATCATGATGCCTGGAATGAATGGTCTGGATCTTTGCCGAAAAATTAAAAACAATTTATACACAAGTCATATTCCGGTTGTCTTATTAACTGCAAAAGGAGAAGTCGAGGATTTCGTTGAAGGTCTTGAAAATGGAGCAGATGATTATATTTCAAAGCCTTTCAATATTGAAATATTGATTGCAAAAGCAACTACTATAATTGAAAATAGAAAGAAGTTGAAAAACAGGTACAATTCAGCAGAAAACATTAATCCTGATGAATTAACTTTATCAAAGCTTGACAGTCA
>CAYUEI010000420.1:0-2297 GCA_964443445.1 uncultured Prolixibacteraceae bacterium
AATATTTGCCTAAATTCACATTCAAAGTTGCGGAATAATTAGCTGTAAGATCAACCAATAATGTATGCTTTCCTAAAATTCAGACAGGTTAAAATTAGACAAAATATAAATCCTTAGTTACAGATCTGAAAATTCTTTTTGATAATGAAACAGGAATTTATGTTAATGCATTAAATAATGGAAAAGATTGGGAACGATTTTGTTCTGTGGAATTATTAAATCCAAATGGAGAAAAAGGTTTTAGTGAAAATTGTGGGTTGAGTATTCGTGGTGGATGGAGCAGACATGGAAATTATCCTAAACATGGGTTTCATTTAGAATTTAAAAGTAATTATGGTCCAGGAAAATTAAAATATCCATTGTTTGGCACTGAAGGTCCTGACAAATTTGATAAAATTGACCTTCGTTGTGATCAAAACTTTTCATGGAATCAAGGTGATCCACAAAGTACATATATTCGCGATGTATATTCTCGTGATATTCAACGCGATATGGGGCGACCATATACTAGAAGCAGATATTATCATTTATACTTAAATGGTATGTACTGGGGATTATTTCAATCACAAGAACGTGTAGATGATCACTATTGTAATAGTTATTTTGGTGGTGATGAAGTAGATTATGATGTTATAAAAGCAAATGAATATATACTTGGTGTCGAATTTAGAGTTGGTGCAAAGCATGGAAATTTTAATTCTTGGTCACACATTTATGATATGTGCAGTTCAGGATTTGAAAACGATGAAAATTATTATGCATTAGAAGGTAAGGATAAAAATGGAACCCCAAATGGAAGTGAAGTACTAGTCGATATTGATAATTTAATAGATTATATGCTAATTATTTTTTATACAGGCAATTATGATGCACCATGTACAATAACCAGGCAAAACCAACCAAATAATTTTTATGCCATAGATAATCGGAATGATAAAACTAAAGGATTTATATTTTTTAATTATGATGGAGAATCTACATTAGTGGTTGATCCGATACAAACAAGTTGGTGGTATATAGAAGGTTTATATGAAAATAGAGTAGAAGCTAATCTGAATATTGCTGATCAAGAACCAAAAGCTAAAGATTTTCATCCACAATGGCTACATTATAAACTTACATCAAATTCAGAATATAGAATGCGAGTTGCTGATAGAATTTATCAAACATTTTTTAATAATGGTGTATTTACACCCGATAACGCAGAAAATAGATTTCAAAAAAGAGCTGATGAAATAGATATGGCTATTATTGCTGAATCTGCTCGTTGGGGTGATGCGAAAGGTACAAATTTTACTAAAGATGATTGGCAAAATCAAGTTAATGACTTATATAATAGATATTTCCCATATAGAACAGATATCGTTATAGAACAATTAATTAATGCTGATTTGTATCCAACTATTGATCCACCATCAATATTATTGAATAACCAGGAAGTATATGGTGATGTTTATAATATCATTGGAAACTATCAGGTTTCTATAAAAAGTACGGTTGGAGAAATTTATTATACTACTGATGAAACTGATCCCCGAAGGATAGGTGGTCAGATTAATCCATCAGCCAAAAAAGCAAGTAATAATGAAATCGTTGATTTGGTAGGATCTACTAACATTAAAGCCAGAATTAAACACAACAACCAATGGAGTGCATTAAATGATGTAGATATTTTTGATCACGTTAATGTAGTAACGAATGAAACACCTTCAATTAAAGTTTTCCCTAACCCAACCAACGGTTTAATTTATTTCGAAAATGTAACCGATAAAGATGATGTTGACATATATAATTTTGAAGGTCGGAAAGTTTTTAGAGGGAAAGTGAATGAACCATTAGATTTGAATAGCTTAAATATAAAATGTGGTTTGTATTTATTGAAAGTAAAAAAATCTGTTTTAAAAATTATGTATATGAAGTAAACTTAGTAAATTTTGAGAAATGTTGATACTTTCAATACTTATTCAATTATCCTACAATATGTAGTCTTGACAAAAACCCTTAATAATTGACAGAATATTATTCAAATTATGATTAATTTAGAATATTATGAATTGCACCTGAGATTATTAATAGAGAAACGCTTGAATTGAAAGAGAGCAAATCATTTTCATTGTTTTTTGACCTAAAAATTTCAATTAAATACACGCCTAAAAATAGTCAATAGAAACCTTTTGAAGCCCTCCTGTATGCAAATTGTAGGCACATAAAAAAACAGCCACAATTTTAATCTTGTAACTGTTTCATATTCAGTGGAGAATATCGGAATCGAACCGATGACCTTTTGACTGCCAGTC
>CAYUEI010000421.1:0-2284 GCA_964443445.1 uncultured Prolixibacteraceae bacterium
ACCGAAGCAGAATGGGAATATGCAGCCCTTGGACTTATCGGCGAAGCCGACGGTGAACTCCTCACTCAAAGAAGAATGTATCCTTGGTCAGGAACTTTTATCCGCGAAGATAAGGCTAAAGTAAAAGGGAAAATGAAAGCTAACTACACAAGAGGTCGAGGTGACCTTATGGGTATGGCCGGTGCTCTTAATGATGCTGCCGATATTTCTGCCGATGTTTTCTCCTTTTCACCTAATGATTACGGAATATATTGTATGGCAGGTAACGTCAATGAATGGGTATCTGATGTTTATCGTCCCTTATCTCCTGGTGATGTAGAGGAATTCCAACCATACAGAGGTAATGTTATAACTGAATACAGGTTAGATGGTGATGGTAAAATTGTCTTTAATGAATTCGGACAACCGATAGTTGATACTGTTGCTGACTACAGAAATTTTGAAGATGGTGATTACAGATCAAATTTAATTTCAGGAAGTAACTGGACAACTGGTAAACCAGCTCTTGCTAAAAGCACTGCAACTACTAAAGGAATGTACATTCAGGAAGAAAATGAAGGTGTTATAAATTCTATAATTACAGATAGACTTAGAGTTTATAAGGGCGGTTCATGGAAAGACAGAGCTTATTGGCTTAATCCTGGTTCAAGAAGATATCTCGATGAAAGAGAAGCTGCTTCCGATTTAGGGTTCCGTTGCGCTATGACAAGACTGGGACCTCCAATAAAGTCTAATTAAAATTAAAAATATTCAGAAATCCTGCCTTTTTAAAGGCAGGATTTTTATTTATAATTTTTGCTTGCTTTTTTTCAAACCTGCATCTTTTAATTCTTAAGATATTTAATTGATAATTTTTCATCCTTTAATGTTAAAATAGTCTCTGATGAAATCAATTGAAGAAATATATTCCATTTTTCAAAAGTCAAAACGAATATTTACTGATAGTCGCCTGGCAAAAGAGGGCGGAATATTTTTTGCTCTTAAAGGAGATAGCTTTAACGGAAACGATTTTGCTCTCACTGCTATTGAAGGGGGCGCAGATTATGCCATAGTCGATGATACAGATCTTTACGGAAAGGAAAGAGTTATTGTAGTTGATAATGTTTTGAGTACTCTCCAAAATTTAGCAAATTTCCATAGACGTAAGCTCAAAACACCAATATTAGCTATTACAGGAACTAATGGCAAAACTACAACGAAAGAATTGACCGCTGCTGTTTTAAGTAAGAAATTCAAGGTGCTGGCTACAAAAGGCAACCTTAATAACCATATCGGTGTTCCAATTACTTTATTATCCCTGACAGAAGAACATGAGATTGGAATTATTGAAATGGGAGCTAATCATCCCGGGGAAATAGATCTTCTGTGTTCTATTGCTGAGCCTGATTTTGGACTTATTACAAATGTTGGGAAAGCTCACCTGGAAGGATTTGGGTCTCTTGAAGGAGTAATGAAAACTAAAGCCGAACTTTATAATTTTATTTCAAAGTCGGGGAAAGGAATTTTTATTAATTCTTCGAATGAACTTTTATCCCAAATGGTTGATTGTAATATTGAAAAATTCACTTATGCTCCAATCCCTTCCGATGCTCAATTGGTCGGTGAAGTTGTGAATGATGATCTTTTACTGACATGCAAAGTATTATTTTCAAAAGGGTGGCTTTATTTAAAAACGAATATTACCGGAGCATATAATCTTGAAAATTTACTTGCTGCAGCACGAGTAGGAACATATTTCGGAGTTGATCCTTTAATGATAAAAGATGCTATTGAGAGTTACCATCCTTCAAATAGCAGATCTCAAATTATGAAAAAGGGTTCATCAACGTTAATAGTTGACTGTTATAATGCAAATCCATCAAGTATGGCCCTTTCATTGGAGAACTTTTTTAAGAATAACAATAAACACAAAGCTGTTATTCTGGGAGAAATGCTTGAATTAGGAGAAAGTACTGTTTTTGAGCATCAGAAGATTGTAGATTTGATTTTTGAAAAAGGCATTGATCAGGTTTATTTAATCGGGAAAAGCTTTACTAAAGTTAATTGTCCGGAATATTTTAATAAGTATGATAATGTAGATATGCTTATTTCAGAATTGGATAAGGAAATATTTAAGAACAGAATAATTCTTGTTAAAGGTTCGAGAGGCAATAAACTTGAAAAGGTGCTTGATGTTTTTTGTTAATATTATCTACACTTTTCAAGTATAGATTCAGCCAATTTCCCAACCATTTTGTTTTCCATTTTTTTTTATTTTCAACACTTGAACAGCTATTTAAAATAG
>CAYUEI010000422.1:0-2267 GCA_964443445.1 uncultured Prolixibacteraceae bacterium
TTAAACATTCCGTAGAACTTTCTTTCTTTTGGAACAAAAAACTTTAGAATACTTGAAATATCCATACCCTGATATGTTTATTAATAAATTGTTTCAAAATTATTACAGGTGCAAATATGCGAATTGTTTTATTTATTAAATGTTGAGTAAAGCAATATTTCAAGATTTGGAAACATTGGCTAAGATGTTAAGTTTCAGCTAATAATCACTTAACTCAAAGTTTACATTAATTTTACGCAGTGAATTGGAATTTTTATTAAACTAAAAGGCTCCCCTGTTTTTTTCTATATTTCTGTGAACTTCTGATATTGCCTTTTTATGGTAGATGGGATACATGGTTTTATCCCTCAAAGCATTTTCTGTTAAATGTATACTGGAGTGAATAATTCTTGTCCCTCTTGTTCCTTCATCAATTAGTTTTATTGTTTGCCGGCCCTTGGATACTCCTTGATCTATATAGCTAAATTCTATTTCATGCTTTTGATTGTCAACTCTTGTTATCATGAAGCAAACAGGAAATTTAACAATGCCTAATAAAACCTTCATTTCTATGAAATAAACCTGACCTATTTTTATTCCGGGATACACATCATCCTGAAATATATTTATTTTCTGATCAGGAGAATAAATAAATCCCATTGAAACGGTTTTCCCGTTCCATATTTTTGAAGGATGCTGTTTCAAATAGTCAGTCCAGACATCCTCTATCTGATTGCTGTTATGGAATATATGAGTGTTTGAATCAAACCCGTTTGTATCCGTATTTTCATCAACTGACGGTGTTAATTCAGAGAAATCAGAAATCCCCTTTTCATTTAATTTTTCAATTAGTTTCAATACGCTTTTCTGTTTAATACGAAAAGAATCTGCTTTCTTAATAAGACTTTCTGAATGTGAAGTAAAATGAAGTGACATAATAATGGCAAGTGTTGTAATTTTAAAAAAAGTAATTTTCATCCGAAAATAATTTGTTTTTCTAATTGCCGGATGGAACTCACATGACTCATTTTGGCTACCGCCGATTTTCAATTCATGGGTGTTTGTGATAGTGTGCAAACATGTTCGTTTCATAAATAATAGAATTTCAATGAAAGAAATGTTTCTTACTATGGGTTAGATACATATTCAAGATAATATTTTCTGTTAGCCCCCGTGCCGTGATATTTAAGGTTATATGTCGATCCGGCTTTAAGATACTCTTCAAAATAAGTTGCATAAGTGTTAACGAAGTCTCCGTCAATAATAGTGTATTTTACCATAAACCCTGCATTCCCTGAAAGCTTTTTGATACTTTGACCATTGCGTATTCTTCTTGTTGCTTTTTTATATGCTGAAGGCTGCCTTTTCCTGTTTTGTTTTCTTGCTTGTGCCTGTTTAGCTTTATCCTGTTTTTCTTTGTTGCCTAAGTATTTTTTATCCAGTTCCTCACTTTTCTTTTGGGCTATCTTTTTCTGCGATTTTTCTCCATTTACTTTATGGTATCCGAATAAATCGTCATTGGCATTTTCTTTTCTGTTCTTTTTATATTTACCGGCTGTTACCCTGTTGACATAATCCTGCCTGTATTCCTTGTCGTTATCACTTGCTTTCTTTGTTTCACCATTGTATGATCCTGAAAAGGCAAGTTCGTTTTTCAGTTTATAAAGTTCAGTTTTATTCAGGTTGGCTATATAAGTTCTGGAACCGTCATCACTTTCATCAACAAATATTATTGTTGCATGTTTGCTGTTGTTGCCATTTGCAAAAGTATGCCCAATATTAAAAGGTATTAGCGATATGAAGATTATCAAGACCTTACTTAGTCTAAGCATATGTATATACTTTTTTGATGAATAAAAATTCAAGATATTAAAATTTTATAAGGTATAAAATTAACAAAAGTGTTTTTAAAAAAGGTATTTATATCAAATTTCATAGTTTTTAATAAAGTTTGATAACACATTTAAAAACTTATATATGTAAAAAGATTGATTCGTCAATATATAAATGCAGTTCATCAAAATCAATTTTCTTTTAATATTAAATTTTCTTCTTTTGCTATGTTTTTTAGAATTTAAAGGGGGACAAAGGTTAATTCTAAAAGCGAAATATACCTGGTATAGAAACCGGATTAAAATAAAAAGGAGAAGATTTTTAAAGGGAAAGATATTTATTTTAAACAAAGGGTTTTATTGCTTTCCACATTTAAAAATCTCTGTATAAAAATTATAGGTGTAAGAGTTGATAAGTGCTTGCGGGTTTTGGAATGATAAAGAGGGATAACATTA
>CAYUEI010000423.1:0-2247 GCA_964443445.1 uncultured Prolixibacteraceae bacterium
ATTGACAAAAATTTAATCCATCGATATGGAAAAACAATTTACAGAACTGCTTTATCAGAATCAGGGTATAGTCCACAAAATCTGCAACATCTATTTTGGAAACCGCCGTGAAAAGGAAGACTACAAACAAGAGCTGATAATTCAGCTTTGGAGGGCGTTCCCCACTTTTCAGAATCAATCAAAGTTTTCAACATGGATGTACAAGGTTTGTCTTAATGCTGCAATTGATATCATCCGAAAAGAAAAGTCGCAGCCTCAACTGGTAAATTACGAAAACAAGTATGATTTCGTAATTACAGACTGCGAAAAAGAACAAACTACAAACCAGGAGAAACTGTATTGTGCAATCAACAGATTGTCAGACATTGACAAAGCCATTATCACTCTTTATCTTGATGACTTCTCTTACAAGGAAATTGCTGAGATAACAGGTATATCAGAAACAAACACCGGCGTTAAAATAAACAGGATCAAATCATTAATTTCTAAAAAAATTGAAAATGGAAACAGATGAATTAAAAAATATATGGCAAGCATTAGCTAAAGAAAAACTAATTGGCAATGAGCTTGCAAAGGAGAATATCGAAAGGATAATCACCAAAAAGAACAGCAGTCTTATCAATAACTTAAGCAAAAAGGCCAGAACAGATTTAATTATGAATATTTCATCTTCAATATTTGTATTTGGAGCTATGATTCTTGCTGCTATTGTAAACAGCGCCCATGCAGCAAAAATGCCACTTGTAGCTTATATCTTTCTATCATTGACAATTTTCTTTTATGCCTTTAAAGCAATAAAAATAAATTCAAGGTTAAAGTTACTCAGGATGTCATTTACAACAGTATCGATGAAAGATTCATTTGAAAATCTGAGACAAGCTTTCCTGAAGATATACAAAGAAGAATCAGTTTTTTCAGCTATTACGTTCATTATAATCACATTACTTGCAAATATTGTAATTAATGAAAAAACGGATTTCTCAAATTTCAACATAATATCACTTCAGGGCATCGTTCTAATTGCTTCAATTATTTCAATAATTACCGGTCCTTTTGTTGAAAAACACCTGTTTAAGAAAAGATTTTCAGTAATTTTCAATGATATAGAAAAAAACATCAACGATCTTAATTCAGAAAACTAACTATGTATCAGAAAGACTTCATATTAAGAATGATAGAGATGATTGGCGACCTCATCATGGGAATTCTGGGACTCATTAAAAAAGGTGAATTCACAAAAGCCTCTGTTGAAATTGAAAATGCTTTCCAGGAATTTCTAAAGGAAGACGCGGTCTTCTTCTTTGCAATACCAAAAGAAAAGATTACTGAGAAACTCTTGAATGAACACAATTACACCAATGGTCATATTGAAATTCTTTCTCAGCTCATATTTGCTCAGTCGGAGTTGTCCTTTGCAAAAAAAAGTTATGCAGAATGTCTGGAATTCAGCGAAAAAGCCTTGATCCTGACAGAATATGTAATTAAAACATCTGACACTTATTCAGCTGACAAAGAATCCAGGGTTGAATTATTAAAGGAGAGAATCGAAATAATTACAAGTATCGGGGAATAAATGCCCCGGCTAAGGATAGTCATCTGAACATTCTATATTTCCCAAATGAACCTCATATATACCTGAACCGTATTTCCTATCAAATTTGAACCATTACAGACAAGGCTTGGTCGGAGGAGGTACGGAGGAGGTACGGAGGAGGTCCTTATAAGGTGGGTCGGAAAAATGGGTGTATCCTACCCTAAAATTGGTACACAGTATTTTTAAATTTCACTAGATTAAGTATACACTAAAATATTATTACACTAAAAAAAGCATACAGCTTTTGAAGTTACTTGATAAAGGATTGGTTATATACAGAAACTAGGCAAATCCCATTATAATGGGGGTATCTCCCTTTATAATGGGATTTGCTTAGTTTCTCTATACTCTCAAGTAGGTTGCAAGTGTTAATATGCAATTTTCGAAAATCCCTGACCTTTAAAAAATAATTCAGTTTTAATTTCTAAATATTTCCCATTGAACCTAAGATATTTTAATTTAGGAGCTCCAAAAATAATCTATGGATAGCAAGAAGCATTTAGTCAGGGCACTGGGACTGGGTTACGTAATTATCTTCGTTGTAGCCAACATTATAGGGTCAGGAGTTTATAAAAAGATTGCTCCAATGGCAGCTGAACTTCACTCTTCAGGATGGATACTTTTAGCATGGCTTGTCGGAGGAATCATAACCA
>CAYUEI010000424.1:0-2245 GCA_964443445.1 uncultured Prolixibacteraceae bacterium
ATTTCCCAATACCCAATAAAGGATTTTGGTCAGATGATTCTGACAAGTTGAAACTCGATACCACAGATATTCTCTGGGGTCTTGATGTCAGTTATTGCAGTTTTAAAGCTTCAGGCGATTATGCAATGACTGTGGCCTCTTCTGAAGGACGATTCGAAGTGCTCGATTCTGACGGTGATGTTATTTGGCACTCACCCGAATTTGACATTTCTAACTACGATGCAGTCAATATAAGCTTTACAGCCGGTGAATCGGGAAGCAGCTCTTCGGCAGTTAAAAAGTATATTAAACCTTTGTTTATTACTGAAGAAGGGAAACTTATTGCCTTTCCCGGCGACTCAGTCGTTTCCGGAAACTGGGGAAAGAAAATCTTCTCTGTTGATGGGATTGAAGGTAATACCCTTCAGCTCTTTATAATTATGAATTCATCATTGTCGTCCGATAAGGTTTTTATTGATGACATTTCTATTACTTATGTCGATTCTTCTAAAGTGAAACCGCAAAAGATTTATGCTTGCGATTTCCCTTCTTACTCTTTTAAAGGCGAAAAATTTAAGATTTCGGCTAAGTGCCTTAATGGCTATGATGAATTAATTTGTGACACTAGTATTAATCTTACTCTTTCGTCTGTTGGTCTCGAAATTATTAATCAATATTATTCTGACGGAATTTATTCATGGATAGTAATGCCGGATAAAACAGGTGATGCCGCCTTTAATATTTCAAACGATTCTTTGAAAATTATTTCTTCATCATACACCATTAAAGTGTTTGAATATAACGATATAATTTTAAAAGAAGACTTCGAAGATTATGCCCTTGATGATACGCTCTGTATTCAGTGGTCTGTTTCTGCACAAAATTCTATCTCTGGTGAGAAATCATTAGCCCATTTAGTACAGAAAGATTCGGGTGAAGGAATTTTTATTCCTGAATTGAAGGATTCTGTTGATTTTAATAATGCTGAATATTTTTTCTCATTTAAAATCCAAAATGGCGACTGGGATCCCACATCTACTAATTGTTTTTTCTTTTCTTTTAGCGATTCTCCTGCCGACAGCTCTTCCCAAAATGGATATGTTGTTGGTGTTAATGCAAAAGGAAGTACCGATAGAGTTTCATTATGGAAGTTGAAAAATGGCAAAATTACTGACCTCATTGCTGAAACAAATTATGACTGGAATGAAAATTCATCAGCTGAAATATCACTTAAAAGATTATTGCCCGGTTTTTGGGAGCTTACTGTTGTTGATCTGAACAACGGAGAACAATTTTCTTCTTCAGGCTTTGATAACGAGACTGTACGAATAATTAATTGTCAATTTTCATTCAGGTATTCACAAAGCAGATCAGGAAAGCTGGTGATGGACGATATCCTTTTTATCAGAAAGAACCTGCCCCCGCATATCGAAAAGGTTGATGTCCTTGAAGGCGGACTTCTAAAGGTTTATTTCAATGAACCCATTGCACCTGAAAGGGTTTCTGTTTCCAACTTCAATTTGATTACTAAGGATAGTTTATTAATCAATTTACATGATCTTCACTTTGAAAATAATTCTGTAATTTCTTTTAAAACTGATTTCACAGGAAGCGACTCTTTAATCTTTTATGCATTCAATATTTCTGATACAGAGGAACAAAAATCTGACGCTCTTTCTTTTAAATTCTTTTATCAGTTGCCTTTTGAAAAATATGAAGTTGTTATCACTGAAATAATGTGCGACCCCGATCCTGTTGCAGGATTACCCGATGCCGAATATCTGGAAATTTATAACAACAGCATGAAAACGGCCCCTTTAAAGGGATGGAAACTTGAAGTAAAAGAAAAGAGTTATTTATTTGAACATGGCGATTTGTACCCGTTTGAATATGCCATAGTCTGTCATCCTGCCGATTCTGTTCTTTTTGATGGAATGGGGAAGATAATTACTGTTGACAGATTTCCATCCCTTACCAATAGCTGCTCAAATATTAGTCTTCTTTCTTCCAATGATATTGTAATTGACGAAGTTTCATATTCTGATTCCTGGTATAATGATCAGAATAAAAAGGCCGGAGGTTATTCTCTTGAAAAAGAAGATCCTTCAAGAAACTGCGGAAACATTCATAATTGGAAAGCTTCTGAAGATGAAACGGGAGGCACTCCCGGCAAGATTAATTCAGTGGATAAAATCAATGCTGATACTATTCCTCCTTTTATATCTGATTTAAAATTCATTTCACCCGTTGAGCTTAACATTTATTT
>CAYUEI010000425.1:0-2239 GCA_964443445.1 uncultured Prolixibacteraceae bacterium
TTTAATTTTGATTAAATTTAAATATTATTCAGAAAACCCTCCTTCAATTATTTCAAATACCTCTCAAAGTATTGAAAAATTTTATTATACAAATGAAGCCTCGTATTGCCCCCGTAAATTGAATGGTTTCTGTTGGTAAAGATGTGCATGTCGAACTCAATTCCTGCCTGGACAAGCGCTTCAGCAAATTCATAGGTGTTTTGTGCATGTACGTTATCGTCAGCTGTTCCATGTATCAGCAGCAGATGTCCTTTTATTCCCGCCGGATTTGAAACAGGCGAGTTGTCATCATATCCATCACCGTTTTCCTGAGGTGTTCTCATGTATCTTTCTGTGTACACTGAATCGTAAAATCTCCAGTTTGAAACAGGCGCCACTGCCACTCCGACTTTAAACAAATCACCCCCTTTTTCAAGGCAAAGCGATGTCATAAATCCTCCGTGGCTCCATCCCCAGATACCAATGTTTTTTGAATCTACAAAGGCTAGGGTAGTTAAATATCGTGCTGCATCAACCTGATCATCCGATTCAAGCTTGCCAATTTGCATATAGGTGCTTTTCCTGAATTCTTCTCCTCTTGCTGCTGTCCCGCGAGGGTCAACGCAAACGATTATATAACCCTGCTCTGCAAGAAAATAATGCCAGTCAAAATCCCACCTGTCAACTACTTCCTGCGAATTCGGACCGCTATATTGTGTCATGATTACCGGATATTTCTTTGAAGGGTCAAACGATGACGGCTTGATCATATACCCGTTTAATTCAATACCCGATGAATTTTTAAAGCTGAAGAACTCACTTGCCGGAATGGTGTATTCATTCATCTTTTTTGTTAATGCCGAATTATCTTCCAGCGTTTTAACTACCTTGCCTTTGTAATCATTAATTGTTACCTGTAAAGGTGTATTCCTCGATGAATAGTAATTTATAAAATAGCTGTAGTTTGTATTAAAGCTTGTATTGTTAACCCCTTCTTTTGATGAAACAGGATATTCTTTCTTTCCATCGAACGAAATTGCATATACTTCTCTTCTTAACGGCGATTTCTTTGCTGCCTGATAATAAAACAGCTTTCTTTCCTGATCAAATCCATAAAACCCCGAGACATCAAAATTGCCCGTGGTTATTTGCCTTTCAATAAAACCTGAATTTTTGTACAAATACAAATGCGACCAGCCGTTTCTTTCACTGATTACTACAAAGTGTTGATTGTCATCAAGAAATGAAAAGTTCTTAAAGAAATCATCTTCAATATATTTGTTGTTTTTTTCAGTATAAACAACCCTGGTATCTCCCGTAAAAGGATTTGCAAAAAGCATATTCACCTCGTCCTGCCTCCTGTTCATTCTGAAAATTGCCAGGTCACTGCCTGTTTTATTCCATTGAATCTTAGGTATATATATGTCAGTGTTTTCCCCGGTCTTCATTCTGATTGTAGTCTTGGTTTTAATGTCATATACATGCACCGTAACCACTGAATTCTTTTCTCCTGCCTTTGGATATTTGTAGGTATATTCTCCCGGATATAAACTGTTTTCTGTTAATTCAGGATAGCTCCCTTTATACAAAGGGAATTTATAATCAAGAACTTCTGTTTCATTGAACTTAACAAATGCCAGCGATTTACTGTCGGGCGACCATTCGAAAGCTTTGTTATACTCAAACTCTTCTTCATAAACCCAGTCGGGTATCCCGTTGATGATGAAGTTTTTCTTTCCATCGTTGGTTACCTGTGTTTCTGTACCAAACTTTATAGTCTTGATAAAGATGTTGTTATCCCTTACAAAAGCAACCCTTTCTCCGTCAGGCGAAAACGTGGCTACTTGCTGCGAACCCTTATCCGAAACCTTAGTTAATGTTTTGGTGTAGAAATCCCAGACATAGTAATCAGCTGTATACGAACGTCTGTAAATCCTTTTTTTATTGGTCTCAATCAATATTCTGCCTTCATTGCTGCTGAATGTGTATGAAGTTATATTGTTGATATTAAACTCTTCATCCGGCATTTTCAAATCAAATACCACCCCAACTTCTTCTCCCTTGCTGTAATTATATTTCACTATCTTGTTCCCATCCTTCAACATTGTGAAATGTAAACCGTCATTCATTGGCTTAACTTCAGATATACTTTCAGATTTAAAGGTTTGCTTTGTCACAAAGTCTTCAAGGCTAAGTTCCTTTTTATTTTGTGATAAAGCAGAAACAGAGATGGTTATGAGTGATATTATTAATAAAAGCT
>CAYUEI010000426.1:0-2227 GCA_964443445.1 uncultured Prolixibacteraceae bacterium
ATATTAAAGCAATTCTGGACAAACTGTTTGTATTTAGTAAACGTAGTTCCTCTTAAAATCTGATCTCCACCATAGTTGGAATCATTAAAAATAGGATGTCCTAAATAATTCATGTGCACCCTGATCTGATGAGTCCTTCCCGTTTCAAGCCGGCATTCTATAAGACTCACATAGCCAAGTTCCTCAATGACCTTATAATGAGTCACTGCATGTTTCCCATACTCTCCTTCAGGGAAAACGGTAAAAACCTGCCTGTTTTTCAAGCTTCTGCCAATATTTCCAACTATCGTTCCTTCCGGATCTTTAGGTATTCCCCAAATTAAGGCGTTATAAGTCCGTTTTGTTGTCTTTTCAAAAAACTGAAGTGCAAGATTATTCTTTGCAATCTCTGTTTTTGCTACAACCAGCAAACCTGATGTGTCTTTATCTATACGGTGAACAAGCCCCGGTCTTGGGTCTTCTGAATTAAAGAGAGGTAAGCCTTGAAACCTGTAAGCCAGTCCATTAACGAGAGTTCCTGAATAATTTCCATGTCCGGGATGAACAACCAGTCCGGCTTGTTTATTGATAACCATCAGGTGGTCATCTTCAAAAACAACATTCAGGGGAATATCTTCAGCAATAATCTTAAGTTCTCTTCTTGGATAATCAAGAACAATAGAAACAATATCTGCAGGTTTAACTTTATAGCTTGATTTAACAGCTATTCCGTTGACCATAATACAACCGGCATCGGCTGCCGATTGAATCTTATTCCTTGAGGTACCTTCAATTCTATTTACAAGGAATTTATCTATTCTGAGTAATTTCTGACCGGGATCTGCTTCAAACCTATAATGCTCAAATAATCCACCATCGTCACTATCTTCAATATCTTCAATGTCTTGTTGCATAACAGATTAAAAGCCGTAGTCGTTTTCTTCTTCAGTACCTGATCCCTCTTCAGAATCGTTGCTTACCTTTCCGGTATCTGTGGTAAGCCATACATCAATGGAAGTTCCAAGTTCAACCATACTCTGACTGGTAGTATCAGGTCGTTGTTTCCAGATAATTGCTTTTGCTGAATCAATATAATTAACAACAGAATTATCATAAACCTGTACACCGATATTAAGATTCAAACTATAAAGATTTATTCTTGCTTCATCAACAGAAAGGCCTCTTAGATTTGGAATTGAAGTTTTTTCATCACTAAGTCCGCGCCCAACAACAAGATCAACGTATGTGCCTCGTGGTAACATCAGGTCGGAGTGAGTTGGTCTGCCCATATAGTGCTGTTCAAGAACAAGATCAAAAAACTCAGAAGGTCGATACACTACCTGCCCTAATCTTAATCCTGCATTTTCAAGCCGACTTTCAGCTTCCCTCAAAGAAACATCAATAACTTTAGGGACCAACACTTTCTCGGGCTCCCTTGATGCAAGAGTAATATAGATTATACGGTTTTCCTTAACTTTATTTCCTGCTCCAGGATATTGGGCTACAACTGTTCCGGGGATACTTCCCAACATATAAACTGAATCGACTATTTGATATCTGAGATCCAGATTATCAGTTTTCTTTTCGACTTCCCTCTCAGGTAATCCCTTTAAAATTGGTACAATCACTTCCTGACTGTGACGGGTATAAATTTTAAGGAAAAATATTGCTAATACTGAAAGAACTAGAAAAAAAACAAGAACTGCAGCAATATTATACAAAACAGATTTGTTTTTCAAAAACTCTTTAATTCTTTTTATCTGATTCTTAGATTTATGAATTATCATTAAAACGGAATATGATTGTTAGTAGAATTTTATTCAGTTATTCATCAAAACAAAAATAGCAATAAAAAAGAATGTTGATACACTGAAGATGATTAAAAGAAAATGGGAAACCTATTTGTATACAAACACAAAAAGGTAAAGAATATACTTCTTCACCTTACTTGCAATTTAAATATTTTTAAAATTAATGTTTGTGACGAGACTCGTCAGATACAGTTAATTTTTTTCTGCCTTTTGCTCTGCGAGCAGCTAAAACTTTACGTCCGTTAGCAGTCGCCATTCTTTCACGGAAACCGTGTTTATTTCTTCTTTTCCTGACTGAAGGTTGAAATGTCCTTTTCATTGAAATATCTTTTTAATTATTTTACCTGTTCGAATTTCGGACTGCAAAAATAACTGATTTTTTCAGTGTTAAAAATTTTTCAACAACTTTTTTTCTTTTTCTAACAATTATTGAATTA
>CAYUEI010000427.1:0-2220 GCA_964443445.1 uncultured Prolixibacteraceae bacterium
ACCGATTCACCAATTAAGGTAGACAATATTAACTATGAATTTGGCAAATGGGATTTGCTGCCGGGTTCTGTAACTTCACTTGACAGTATAATTACAGTATTGGAGCTGAATCCAACTATTGTAATTGAAATAATGTCGCATACTGACTTTGTAGGTACAGTTCAATACAACTCAGATCTTTCACAGAAAAGGGCTCAAAGCGTTGTTGATTACCTGATAGGCAAAGGGATTAACCCTGGGCGACTTGTTGCAAAGGGGTATGGTGAAACCTGGCCTAAAAAGATAAACAAAAAAATAGCCAAAGAACATGAATTTCTTAAAGCAGGAGATGTCCTTACTGAAGAATTTATAAGCAAGCTTGAAACCGATCAGCAAAAAGAAATAGCTAAAGGGTTGAACCGCCGTACAGAATTCAGGGTTTTAAGAAACGATTTCAGAGAATAAATTACTTTTTAGCTGCAAGAGCACTGGCTCCGATAATTGCAGCATCTCCTCTATTCAATTTAGATGGAAGTATTTTAATTTTATTCTGAAAAATAGGCATCAAGTGACTTTCCATTGATTCTTTTGCAGGCTTGAATAAAAGATCACCGGCAGCCGTTGGTCCACCAAAGAGGAAAATAGCTTCAGGGCTGGTAAAATGAACAGCATCAGCCAAAGCTTCTCCAAGTATATCACCTGTAATCTGGAAGACAGTATTTGCAATTACATCGCCGTCCTTAGCTGCTTCGTATATATCTTTTGATGTAAGCTCATTAAAAGTTTTATTGGCAAGAACACTATCCTTTGCATTATGATGAGAAAGAAGTTCAAAAGCAGTACGCACCATTCCAGTGGCAGAGCAATAAGTTTCAAGGTGTCCAAACTGGCCGCATCCACATTCCCTGCCTTCAGGGGAAACAGTTATGTGTCCTAATTCACCGGCAAAACCATCGTGGCCGTATACCAATTCACCATTAACAACAATTCCGCTTCCAAGACCTGTGCCTAAAGTAATCATAATGAAATTCTTCATTCCCTTGGCACCCCCATATATCATTTCACCAATAGCAGCCGCATTGGCATCGTTTGTAAGAACTATATTTTCAATTCCGGGGAAATGCTCTTTCAGCATCGAAACGATAGGTACAACCCCTTTAAACGGAAGGTTAGGGGCAAACTCTATTGTTCCTGTATAAAAGTTACCGTTAGGAGCACCGATGCCGATACCAACATATTCAACATCAGTCAATTTGTTCATAAGGGATTTAATTCCATTGGCAAGATCGCTGAAGAATTTAGGTGCATTATCCTTAACAGGGGTATTTAGGCTTCCCTGTAATAAAACCTTACCGTTTTCATCAACAATACCATATACTGAATTTGTTCCTCCTATATCGACTCCAACTGAAACTTTTCTCATTTTTATTTATCCTTTTATTTAGGTCGTAAAACTATACAAAATTCAACTTTATTTTTAATCTTTTCAATAAAGAAAAAGCATATTTTCTTCATATTTAATTTAGGTAAAAGAAAAATCCATCGTTAACTGCTTTTCTTTGTCAGGATTATAAAAATCCATTTTCATAGGAAGATTAATTTTACCGCATAACAAGGCAGTATTTTTATAAAGATTATTAGCTGACAATGAATTACAAAGGTAATTATCACCAAATGTATTTATATATTTTTCTTTAATCTGCGGAAAATGCTTATCAAGCTTTTCATAGAAATAATCTCTTGACCCTTTTCTTAAAGTCAGGCCTGCCATGAAGATAATATAGCGGGCACCCGACTCTTTAGCCTTGTAAATCAGCTGTTCAATTTCTTCCCATGTATCATTGATAAAAGGCAAAACAGGCATTAACATCACTCCGGTATAAATTCCATTTTCAGAAAGTTGCTTAATGGCTTCAAACCGTGCTGAAGAACGGGGGGCTGCAGGTTCAATAATTGAAGCCAAATTGTCATTGGTGGTAGTAATAGTTAAAGATGCAGCGGCATAGCTCTTATCCGATATTTGCTTAATAACATCAATATCCCTGATTATCAAATCGCTCTTGGTAAGCAGATGAACAGGAAAGTTATATTTTAAAATCAGTTTAAGAGCACCTCTGACAAGTTCTTCTTTTGCTTCAAGGGGCATATAAGGATCGTTCATACTTCCAAAGCCAATTGTACCTTTGTGTCTTTTTGATTTAAGCTCTTTTTCAAGAATAAGAAGTGCATCTTTTTTAATCC
>CAYUEI010000428.1:0-2219 GCA_964443445.1 uncultured Prolixibacteraceae bacterium
ACCGGGGCATCATTTTTTTTAAAAGACAAGGATCGTAGGATTTCTTTATGCTCTGTATCGTCTGAAGAGGGGAGAAAAAATTACTCAATGTTTTTTATCATTGATAATTATATCAGGAATAATGCATCGAAACCATTGATTCTTGATTTTGAAGGTTCAATAATTGAAGGGGTTGCAGAGTTTTTTAGTAGGTTCGGAGCAGAGCCTGAGATATATCAGCATATAAAATTCAACAGGCTGCCATGGCTGATAAAAATATTTAAGAAGTGAAAAGCAGTTAAATTTTCAACAATAAAATTAAACCGGAATGAGGATAATAAATCTTGGAGAGAAAAATTCTCTGTTCAATCAGTTTATTTCAGAAATAAGAGATGTAAATATTCAGAATGATTCATTAAGATTCAGGAGGAATATAGAGAGGATAGGAGAGATATTCGCATATGAGATAAGTAAGGAGCTTGAATTTACAAAGAAAGATGTTCCTACACCATTAGGGAAAGCAGAAATGAACCTGCTTGATGATTATCCTGTTCTAGCTACAATTTTAAGGGCAGGATTGCCTTTGCATCAGGGTTTTTTAAATTACTTTGACAAGAGCGGGAATACTTTTATTTCAGCTTACAGGAAGTATATCAGTAAGGAAGATTTCGTTATTGAATTTGAATACATGGCATCGCCTTCTCTCGAAAATAAGGTTGTAATACTGTGTGATCCTATGCTTGCAACAGGATCTTCATTTGAGATAGGTTACAAGGCACTATTCAGAAAAGGTACACCAAAGCATGTTCATCTTGTTTCAGTGATTGCAAGCCGTTGCGGGGTTGATTATATTCAGGAAAAATTACCGGATGAAAGCTGTACCTTATGGGTGGGAGCAATTGATCCTGAGCTCGATAATAAATCTTACATAGTTCCCGGATTGGGAGATGCCGGAGACCTGGCCTATGGTGAAAAGCTTGATGAAAAAAAGTGAATTGATAAAGCAAAAGGCAATTTCACTTGGTTTTTCGGCTTGTGGAATTTCAAAATCGGGTAAACTTGAAGATGATGAAGTTTATTTGAAAAATTATCTTGAAAACGGATTCCACGGTAACTTAAAATATTTAGCATCCAATATTGATAAGAGGGTTGATACATCTTTGCTTGTTGAAGGAGCGAAATCTGTAATTTCTGTTTTGATCAACTATTATCCGGAGATTAAGCAGGAAGGGGAAAATATCCCTTTAATTTCAAAATATGCATATGGAGAGGATTATCATCAGGTAATAAAGGATAAGCTTTATAAGCTTCTTGATTATATAAATAAAGAAGTATCTCCGGTAAATGGGAGGGCATTTGTTGATTCTGCTCCAATATTGGAAAAGGCAAGAGCAGTGAAGGCCGGATTAGGCTGGATTGGAAAAAACGGGCTTTTGATCAACAAAGAATTAGGGTCTTTTATTTTCATAGGAGAATTGATTATTGACATGGAGCTTGAATATGATGAACCATTTATTGGTGAGTATTGCGGTAGTTGTACAAAGTGTCTGGAAGCTTGTCCGACAAGTGCTTTTGTAAAACCTTATATTTTAAACGCAACGGAATGTATTGCTTATCTTACAATTGACAAGGATATTGATTTGGTTGAAGGACTGAAGGAAAAGATAGGAAGGAGAGTTTATTGCTGTGATACATGTCAGGATGTATGTCCCTGGAATTTAAATATCAAACATCATAATATTGAGCAATTTAAGATTTTAAAAGAAATACAAAATCAGGATATTAAAAGATTTAAAGAAATGGATGAAAAAGAGTTCAACATTGTTTTTAATAAATCTGCAATAAAATGGTTAGGATATAAGAAATTCAGGAGAAACATTTATTTTGCTTTTCCTGATTAATAATGATGATTTTTATTAATCTTTTTAAACAGTTGAATTGTTAGATTTGCAAATGCTTTTAAAAATTATAAACGTATGAAACGATATATTTTATTTTCAATTATTACAGTGATGATTATGACTACAGGGTGTAAACATAAGGAAGAAGTTAAGGAAAAGGGTGATTTTCAATTTTTGGTTGAGCAATTTGCTGATTTAAAGATATTAAGATATCAGGTTCCCGGATTTGAAGATTTAAGCCTTGATCAGAAGAAGCTGCTTTATTATTTATCGCAGGCAGCAGTAGAGGGCAGGGACATCCTTTTCGATCAGAATTATAAATACAACCTTGTGATCAGG
>CAYUEI010000429.1:0-2214 GCA_964443445.1 uncultured Prolixibacteraceae bacterium
TTTCTCATAAAATATCAAGATGGACATATACTCCATGGCTTTTATTTAGTCTTTTGCCCTTAAATTTGCTGATAATCATATTTGAAAGCGATCCCCAATATTTATTTACTGTTATTTTTATTCTACAGTCAATAATCTATATTGCAGCCATTTTAGGCTGGATATTTGAAAGAATAAACATTCACCTTACTCCATTCTTTATACCTTATTACTTCATAGCTATCAACATAGCAACTATAAAGGGTCAGATAAGATATTTTTCCGGTAACCAAAAAGCGGCATGGGAAAGAGCAAAGAGACTTTAACGAATTAATTACTTTTTGTTAGTTTTACACAAAATTTTTAAATGATGGCTGATTTCAAATTAAATACAATTCAGGAAGCTGTTGAAGACATTAAAAATGGTAAGATTATCATTGTTGTAGACGACGAGGACAGAGAAAATGAAGGAGACTTTGTTGCCGCAGCTGAAAAGGTTACTCCTGAAATGATAAATTTCATGTCGAAAGAAGGAAGGGGACTTATTTGCGCACCATTAACAGAAAAAAGATGTGAAGATCTTGAACTTTCAATGATGGTAGGTAAAAATACTTCTCTCCATGAAACTGCCTTTACCGTTTCTGTTGATGCCCTTGGACATGGTACAACAACCGGTATATCTGCCTATGACCGAAGTGTAACTATAAAAATGCTTGCCGACCCTTCTACTAAACCTGAAAACCTTGCCAGACCCGGACATATATTCCCGCTTATGGCCAAAAATAAAGGCGTATTACGAAGATCAGGACATACTGAAGCTACCGTTGACCTTGCCCGGTTGGCAGGCCTTGAACCGGCAGGAATACTGGTCGAGATAATGAATGATGACGGGACAATGGCAAGGCTGCCTCAACTTATAACCATAGCTCAGAAGTTTAACATGAAGATTGTTTCGATTGCTGATCTTATTGCATACAGAATCGAAGAGGAAAGTCTTATTAAAAGAGGCGTAGAAGCTAAATTGCCAACACAGTACGGCGATTTCAATATAATTCCATTTCTACAGAAATCAAACGGAAAGGAGCATCTGGCACTTGTAAAAGGTCAATGGACCGGTGAGGAAGCCATTTTAGTCAGAATGCACTCTTCATGCATTACAGGCGACATTTTCGGCTCCAGAAGATGTGAATGTGGCGACCAACTACATAAATCAATGGAACTGATTGAAAAAGAAGGTAAAGGTGTTATTGTATATCTTGATCAGGAAGGAAGAGGAATAGGACTTTTAAATAAAATCAAAGCTTACAAATTACAGGAAGAAGGACTCGACACTGTTGAAGCAAATGAACATCTTGGTTTTGCACCCGATGAAAGAGATTATGGTGTAGGTGCACAAATACTACGGAATCTTGGAGTGAAGAAAATGAGGCTCCTGACCAATAATCCGGTAAAAAGAGTAGGTCTGGAAGGCTATGGCCTTAAAGTTATTGAAAACATACCAATTGAGGTTGAGCCCAATGAACACAATGAATTTTACCTTAAAACCAAACGTGACAGAATGGGGCATATTCTTCAAAAGTTTAATTACAATAACGAAGAATAATATTTTCTTTTTTAAATTTTTAATAGTCATTTTAAATATTATTCTTGAATTTCTTTAATTTAGATGATTCTTAAATTAATAATCTAAATGGAAACCAAGATCAAAACTGAAGGGTATCTGTTTTCTAAAGGATACACAAACTACGTATTTATTCTCTTGTTTTTATTATACATGTTTGACTACATCGACAGAGTTGTAGTAACATCCATGTTTTCAATGATAGAGAAAGATCTTGGAATTTCTCACACAAAAAGCGGACTCCTTGTATCAGCAGTATACTGGTCGATAGTATTACTTACATTCCCTGTTTCAATACTTGTTGACAGATGGAGCCGAAGCAAAACCATAGGTATTATGGCTATTTTATGGAGTTTGGCTACAGCTCTTTGTGCCCTTACAGGAAATTTCATTCAACTCTTTTTTGCCAGATTACTGATTGGTGTTGGTGAAGCAGGTTATGCTCCCGGCGGAACTGCCATGATTTCAGGAATGTACCCTGAAAATAAAAGAGCCCGGATGATGGGGTTATGGAATGCATCGATACCCCTTGGTACAGCTATCGGTATTTTACTTGGAGGACTCATTGCCACGAATTGGGGATGGAGGCATGCATTTGGACTTGTTGCACTGCC
>CAYUEI010000430.1:0-2204 GCA_964443445.1 uncultured Prolixibacteraceae bacterium
CCTGATATCAATACTTTAATGTATATAGTTTATAAAAATTTCACTTGAAAATTGAAAAAGATCACACACCTTCAAGTGAAATAACACTTCCATTTCATAACTTGAAAAAATGCTGAAGGACCATGCGTGTATATTAGTTTATAAGATTAATAAACAACATCATCAAAATAAAAGGTTTATCAAATTAACATTTTAGAAACCTAAAAAAAATCAATTACAATGTTGTTTAAATTTTTAAATACCTGAATAACTACTATTTTATCACATTTTTGGCAATATTAATTGTTTATTGCCAGATTAGTGATAAATTTACCTTCATTCTATGTTAAATGGTGACAACAAACGACATATTAAATTTTGCATTTTCTCATAAGGTATTCACCCGTAGAGAATTAATAGCCAATTTGAAGAGTGAGAATCAAATTGGCTCACCCGGAACTTTTTCCGAACAACTGAACCGCCTTTTAAAATCGGGGCAATTAGTTCGTGTTGAGAGAGGCGTTTATAAAATACCCGATGATGCAAGAAAGGATTTTTCTGTAGTTTGCTCCGAAGATATGAGGCGGATAAATCAGCAAATAATAACACAGTTTCCTTTTGTTGATTATTGCTTATGGCCAGCCTCAGCCCTTATGCCTTACATGCACCATATTCCAAACCTGAATCTATTATTTGTTGATGTAGAACGTGAGGTGGCTGAATCTGTTTTTAACATTTTAAACTCCGATAGCAGTAAACAGGTTTTTCTGCTGCCTTCGCTCACAGACTTTGAAAGATACATAAGTACAAATGATGCAATAATCATTCGTCCATTAATATCTGAATCACCATTACAATTGGTAGAAGGCATAAACACACCGACAATAGAAAAGGTACTGGTAGATATTGTGGGGGATGTAGAATTTTCGTTTTTACAAGGTTCGGAAATAAACTATGTTTATACAACAATTTTTGAAAGGCACAATGTAAATAAGAACAAGCTCTTACGCTATGCTTCCCGGCGGGGACGAAAAGAAGAAGTCGAACAACTAATCAACGCCAATAAATTATGATTCATCCCGATAGTCGCACAATAGAATGGATGACGCAGGTAGCGGCTGAAAATAAATTTTCAGATATAGCACTTATTGAGAAATCGATAAGGGCTTTTTCGCTACTCGAATCCCTGGTGTTATCGGGTTGTCCGTTTGTATTTAAAGGTGGTACGGCATTAATGCTTCACATGGATAGTGCAAAGCGGCTTTCAATTGATATTGATATCATTTGTCCACCCGGAACAAATATTGAAGAATTTGTACAGAAGCATGCTCGGAAATACGGCTTTGGTGATGTGAAATTAGTGGAACGAGTCGCACCGCACAATATTCCAAAAACTCATGCTAAATTCTTTTATCAGGTAACTTACGTTACTAATACCGAAACAGAATGTATTCTTCTTGATGTGCTGTTTGAAGATGTTCATTATCATGAAGTAGAGCAATTGCCTATACAAAGTCGTTTCTTGAAACAGGAAGGTGAACCTGTGCTGGTCAATATTCCAGGCAAAGCCGACATGTTGGGCGATAAACTTACAGCTTTTGCTCCAAACACTACAGGTATTCCTTATTTCAAAGGAGATAAAGATTGTTCTATGGAAATTATAAAGCAACTCTTTGATATAGCCTCTTTGTTTGATGTAACCAACGATCTAACGATAGTTGCTATAACATTCAAGAAATTTGCCACCGTTGAACTGCATTACCGGAATCTTGACCCTAATAATATAAACCAGGTACTTGACGACATTTATCAAACATCGTTGTGTGTTTGTCTTAGGGGCCAAATGGATGCCAATACATTTAATTTGTTATTAGCAGGAACCAAAAGGATACAAAACTTCATTCACTGCGAGAAATACAATTTAGACAGTGCCATAGTAAACGCTTCAAAAGCAGCCTATCTTTCTGTACTGATTGCTAATGGAGTGACAACCGCAGTTCATTTCGACCCTCATAATATCGAATTATTGCGGGATGCTGTCATTAAGAACCCTTTAAATACAAAGCTCAATAAACTCAAAAAATCAAATATCGAAGCATTCTTTTATTGGAATGAGATAGGAAAATTGACGCAAAATAATAAGTGAGAAATATATGTTTGGAATTATTGACGCAGATCTACTAGACAATGGAACAAGACACCCGAATCTTGTACTTTTAAAATTG
>CAYUEI010000431.1:0-2197 GCA_964443445.1 uncultured Prolixibacteraceae bacterium
ACTCCTTAACTACCAACATTAACAGTTCCTATACCTTCAATACTCAAACTTATCCCTCCCAATCTCTACCAAAAACCTGCTCGGATATGACATAAACCCATTATATGTTGCTACATAAGAAGGCATTGTGATTGTCAAATATTCTTTTGCCCTGCTGCAGGCTACATAAAACAACCTGCGCTCTTCCTCCAGCTCTTCAATGTTTTTTATTGCCCTGATGGAAGGTATCATGCCATCTAAAGCATGTGGAATAAACACACTGTACCATTCCAATCCTTTGGCTGAGTGTATTGTTGAAACTGTCAATGGCTTATCTTCGCCCTCATCAATCAAGGGGGTTGTTTTATTGCCAAACCTCTTTGACGGAGGATCCAATGCGAAATCTGTTAAAAACTTCTCCAATGAGTCGTATTGTGTCGATAACTGAATCAGTACACTGATATCCAGTAACCTGATCTGATAATCGTGCTCGGCAGCCATCAATATCGGGGTATAGTATTCCATGATGATCTCCAGTTTGCGCGACAGACTGATCGTTGTGTCACTTGCCGAATGGAGCATATTCACTAAGCTTTTCAAGCCTTCAGCAAACTTGCTTTTTTCAAATGAATCAACATT
This sequence comes from uncultured Prolixibacteraceae bacterium, assembly GCA_964443445.1. Lineage (GTDB taxonomy): Bacteria > Bacteroidota > Bacteroidia > Bacteroidales > Prolixibacteraceae > CAYMTR01. The sequence goes on from CAYUEI010000431.1 coordinate 619, forward strand.
TAACCCCTTTTCTGCTACTATCTTTTCAATGATTTTCCTTGCTGAAACTAATCCTACCCCCGGAATATATTTCAGTATTCTGTGCCACGCAACTGCTTCATAAGGATTTAGAATTATCCTCAGGTAAGAAATTATATCTTTTACGTGCTTCCTTTCATTAAAAGCAAGTCCTCCAACGGCAATATATGGAATTCCCCTCCGGTTAAGTTCCAGCTCAATAAACCTTGCATGCCAGAATGCTCTGACCAAAACAGCCACCTGGTTCAATTCAATGCCCTTCTCCCGATATTCAAGTATCTTTGAAACAATGTATTCTGCTTCCGCTTGCTGGTCGTAAAACTTCTTTACAAAAGGCAAGGCGTCTTTCTTTATTTTTGAATAGAGCTGCTTCTTATATCCAATCCTGGCATTTCTGATTATGTCATTTGTGAAATCCAGTATTTTCTGGTTGCTCCGGTAATTCTCTTCTATCTTTATAACCTTGCAGTCAGGATAATTCTGCGGAAACCTTAATATGTTCTCATAATTTGCACCCCTGAAAGAGTATATGCTTTGTGCATCGTCTCCCACAATCAGAATATTCCGGTGCGATTCTGACAGAAACTCAACTATTTCTTTCTGAACAACATTAGTATCCTGGTATTCGTCAACCATGATGTATTTGAATGAATCCTGTAGATTTTTCCTAAAGGCTGAATTATCTCTTAATGAATCCCTTAACACTTCCATCAGATCATCATAATCGAAGATGTTGCATACCTTCTTGTATTTTTCGTAACCCAGTCTTATAAGTTCAATCTGCTCGATGTACTCTATGAGTCCGGTAAACTCATCTTCAATTACATCTCTGACAGTCAGGTTTCTGTTTCTTGCCGATGAAATGATTTCCTGAATCCTGTGCTTTTTAGGAAATGCTTTATCCTTGCTGATTAGCTTAAGCTCTGATTTTACTAAGTCAATGGTGTCTGCCGAGTCTTCTGAATCAATGATTGTGAAGTTATTCGGTATATTTAAAAGGTTGGCATATTTCCGTAATACGTAATTTGAAAAAGAGTGAAATGTTCCCCCAAATACCTTCTCAACACTGCTTTCTTTTAATAATTCCTGCACCCTCCCTGTCATTTCAGAAGCCGCCTTACGGGTGAAAGTCAGAAGTAGTATTTCCTGAGGCGGAATTCCATTTTCCAGCATAAAAGCCACCCTGTGAACAATTACTCTGGTCTTTCCACTTCCTGCACCTGCAATCACCAATACAGGTCCGGCAATTGTGGTAACAGCTTCAAGCTGCACCCTGTTCAATTCAAAGGCATAGTTTATTTTGTATTGCTTGTTTAGCTTTATCTCAGCAGTAGTTGCCGGTCTATTCTCAATCGACTGAATGATGGATTGCAGTTCATCAATTTTGGCAAGTGTTTTTTCAGAAACTTCAACTTCAGGATACTCATTAATATTAATATCGGACAAATCAGTAGATGATTGTGTATAATTTGAAAGATTATCTCTTTTGACTTGCATGGCCAATTCGCCTATTGCATCAAAAAAAGAATCTGAAGCATCATCAATCTCTAAGTGTTTTTCA
>CAYUEI010000432.1:0-2196 GCA_964443445.1 uncultured Prolixibacteraceae bacterium
CAAATTGAATCAACAGAGCAGGAACTGTCGCTGGCAAAAGAAAGAATGGATCTGGGTGCTATCCCAAAATCGAATTATCTCCAGATAAAGTCACAGATGGCAACCGAAAAGCTTACTTTGGCAAATTCAGAAAAGCAATTGAGAATGGCTGAAGTAAACCTTATGCAACTTATGGAGCTTCCCGTTACAGAAGATTTTGAAATATCTGACCCTGATATTGAAAATATAATAAAAAGTGGCATTATCCCTTCTGCAGATGAAGTATATAAAATTGCCCTGAAGATAAAACCACAAATTAAAAATGCTGAAATAAACACTAAAAGTGCTCAGATTGAAATTGATATTGCAAAAGCAGGAATGTTGCCAAGCTTAACTCTTAATGCCGGCTTAGGAACAAGCGCTACAAGCCAGAATCCAACTGGTTATTTCGATCAGATGGGTAATTATATCAGTCCTTCGCTTGGGCTTTCATTATCTATCCCTATCTATCAGAAAAACCAGGTGAAGAACTCTGTTAAACTTGCTAAGATTGGCGTTGATGATGCAAAGCTCAATGAGATTAATACTCAAAATGAGTTAAGAAAGAATATTGAGCAGGTATGTAATGATGTTCAATCTGCTCGAATTGAATATGAAGCATCCATTGATCAGTATGAATCAGTGACTGAGTCGTATAATGTGGCCTTGGAAAGATTTAATCAGGGTTTAATAAACTCAGTTGATTTTCTTGTTCAGAAGACCAATCTCATTTCATCAGAAAGCAAGTTGTTACAGGCAAAATATAATCTTGTTTTCAGCCATAAGATTCTTGATTTTTATATGGGGACAACCCTTACGCTTGAATAAAATAAAATAATATAAGTATGAAAAAAAGAACAATTATAATTTTGGCTTCAGCTGTAGTAGTAGTGGCAGCAGTTGCCATCTCCATATCTGCCCGCAGTGCTAAAGCAGAATTTTCTCTGGAGACAGCCAAGATTGGCAAAGGAAACATCAGCAATACAATTACTGCTACCGGAACTCTGGAAGCATTGAAAACAGTTGAAGTTGGCACACAGGTATCCGGAGTTATTGAAAGGATATATGTTGATTTCAATTCTGATGTAAAAAAAGGACAAGTAATTGCAGAGATTGACCGTGAACCCTTGCTTGCCCAGATGATTCAAAGTCAGGCTAATGTTGATAACGCTGAAGCTGAACTTCAATATCAGAAATCAACATTTGAAAGGAATAAGGCTCTTATGGAAAAGAACCTGATTGCCCAGGCCGATTATGACCTTGCGCAGTTTAATTATAAAAAGTCAATTTCAAATCTTAGTAATGCCAAATCTGCTCATGAAAGAAATAAGATAAATCTTTCCTATGCAACAATTTATTCTCCTATCGACGGAATTATACTCGACAGAGCTGTTGACGAAGGTCAAACAGTGGCAGCCAGCTTCAATACACCGACTCTTTTTACAATAGCCAATGATTTAACACAAATGCAGGTTGAAGCCAATATTGATGAGGCCGATATAGGACAAGTGAAGAAAGGACAAAGGGTTGAATTCAAAGTAGATGCTTTCCCTGATATGACATTTTCGGGAGCAGTAGCTGAGGTGAGATTACAACCTGTCCTTACTTCTAATGTTGTTACTTATACTGTAATTATAAATGCTCCGAATCCGGATAAGAAACTTATGCCGGGATTGACAGCCAACATCACGGTATTTGTGAAAGAGAAAAACGATATTCTTGTTGTACCTGGCAAAGCCTTACGCTTTACACCCGATAGAATGGTCATGTGGGAATATATGGAATCAAAGATTAAGTCAGGAGCAATACCTAAGCCAGATGGAGCAGGTTTCCCAAAACCTGATTTTTCTGAAATGAAGAAGAAAAAAGGAGCCGGTGGCTTTGGCGGATTTGGTGGCGGACAATTACCTCCCGGAGGATTTGGAGCTTTTAAAGGACAAGGAATGAATGCAGAAATAGGGAATACTGTTTGGATTAAAAACGGTGAAATGATTCGTCCTGCTAAAATAGAAACAGGCGATAATGACGGATTGAATTATGAGATAATATCAGGGCTTAAAGAAGGCGATGAAATAGTTACATCTCTTACAAAGAAAACTAATAAGGAAGTGAAGAAAACTGCTACTCAAAGCCCGTTTATGCCAACCCCTCCGGGACAAAGGAGAAGATAAAATGACA
>CAYUEI010000433.1:0-2192 GCA_964443445.1 uncultured Prolixibacteraceae bacterium
TGTACCGAATTTACAGGGATGTCCGTTTTTCAAACGACAAGACTCCCTACAAAACGTACTACGGAATATACATTGCCCGTAATGGCAGGAAAGCTATTTATCCGGGTTATTATTTGCATATTTTGCCGGGAGGGAGTTTTTTGAGCGGCGGTGTTTATATGCCACAACCTGAGGTGCTTAAAGCAATCAGAAATGAAATTTATTACCATGTTGACGATTATTTAAAAATAACTGAAGATCCGGCTTTCAAATCAACATTCAGCTATTTTGATGAAGATAAAATGAAGACCAACCCCAAGGATTTTCCAAAGGATTTCAAGCATATTGACCTTCTCAGATACAGGTCTCATGCGCCTTTCATCAACATTAGCGATGAACAGTTACTAAGCGGTAATATTATTGACTTTTTGATTGAAAAATACAGGATGATATATCCATACAACAGGTTTATTAATGAAGCCATTGGAAATATTGAATAAAAATAACATCATTCTGTAATTTTCTGATTTTTGAAAATACTGATATAATTGAAAAACACATTTCTGAAAATGATAACCTAATAAATTATAAGATGGAAACAATGAAGTTTTTTCATGAACCTAATGTAAGTGAAAGCCTTGGTGACGGCTGGCAAGTGATGAAGAAGTATTTCGTCTGGCTGGTGATAGTAATAATTATCAATGCTATAATCCAGGGGTTGTTTAAGTTTGAATATAAGGTTGATCAACCGATAAGTCCGCTGATTGGTTTTGCAATTCTATTCGGCATTGCCTTTTTCTTTCTTGTTCAACCTGTTTTCAGATATGGTACCAAACTAATATTTCTGAATGCAGTAAGGGATATAGAACCTGATATTAAATTAATATTCAGAGGGTTTCAGCATAACTATCTTAATATTATACTTGCAAATCTTATAGTTGTAGTCATTGTAGGTGTTGGTTTTGCTTTATTAATTATCCCCGGGATAATATTTGCCTGCAGACTAGCATTTGTTGCATATCTTGTAATGGATAAAGGTCTTGATCCAATGCGGGCTGTTGAAACATCATGGAGTATGACCAAAGGTTACGGATGGAACATTTTTGTTTTGTTCCTTATGTCTGTATTGATAATTATTGGTGGCTTGATATGTCTTGGTATAGGAGTTTTCCCGGCTGGAGCATGGTTAGCTTCATCATGGGCAAGCATGTATCAGGCAGTAGAATTCAAGTATCAAAATATTGAAGAGCAAGTCGCTGCATAATAAATTGCTTCACTTCGTTCGCAATGACGGTGGTTCGAAGTCAGCAAATTCTATTCAGCTACCAGATAAATATAGACCACAACCGTACCACATACGTACCATATAGGGGGTTTCTCCCTTTATAATGGGAGAAACCCCCTTTATAAAGGGAGAAACCCCCTATATGGTACGTATGTGGTACGGTTGCATCAGGTATTAATTGAAGATTTATCAAATAAAAAAACCACTCCTGCGTACAAGAGTGGTTTTATATATGTTGAGTAATCAGCCGACCCGCTAAAGCGGTACTGATGATTACGAAGACAGGACAACGCTGTGTTGCCCTGTTTATCTTACTTCACCTCTGAGCCGTTTTTCACGTCAGCAACAGGTGATACAAATTTCAGCGAGCCATCGGCATCTTCTGCCATCAGGATCATGCCTTGCGACATGATGCCTTTGAGTTCTCTCGGTTCAAGATTTACAAGCATACAAACTTTTTGTCCTATTATTTCTTCAGGTGAATAGTATTCAGCAATCCCTGAAACAACAGTTCTCTTGTCGATGCCTGTATCGATAGTTAACTTGAGAAGCTTCTTGGTTTTTGCAACTTTCTCAGCCTCAATGATTGTACCTGTACGGATGTCCATTTTTTGGAAATCATCGTACGAGCAGTTTTCCTTTTGTGGTTTGGCAGTTGCAGCAGCCATTTCATTGGCCTTTTTAGTTGCCTGCAGCTTATTTATCTGTGCCTCAATGACTGAATCTTCAATTTTCTCAAACAGGAGTTCCGGGTCATTAACTTTATGACCGGCAGTCATCAGGTCGGTACGCCCGAGCTGATTCCAGTCGAGCTTTTCCATATTGAGAAATCCGCGGAGTTTATCCATGGTGAATGGGAGGAATGGAGAAAATACAATAGTCAGGTTAGCAGCTATTTGCATGCAGGTATTCATGATTGTCTTAACCC
>CAYUEI010000434.1:0-2175 GCA_964443445.1 uncultured Prolixibacteraceae bacterium
GAATATTCAAGAATAGATAACAACAACATACTAACATTAACTAAAAAAATTTGATATGGAAATCAGAAAAGAAAAAATCAAAGACTTTTGTGTTTTAATGATCGAAGGTAGAATAGATACAACTAACTTCAGTCAATTCGAAATTGAAGTAAACCTTTTATTCAACAGTGGTGAAAAAAATTTCGTCTTTAATTGCGAAGGGTTGAATTATATAAGCAGTTCAGGATTAAGAGTATTCCTTATTGCTCAGAAAAAATCAATCTCACTTAACGGTAAACTTCATTTATGCAATTTGCAACCTAATATCAAAGAGATATTTGACATTTCCGGATTCTCAAGCATCTTTAAAATTTTCGAAACACAGGAAAAAGCTTTGGAGGCATAATCTGATTTGATTATATGTTAGTCAAACAGGATATTAAATGAAAGTCATAAAAATTATAAATGGCATTCTGGCTCTTTTATTAACTGGAGGCATATTGCTTATTTCAGATTCAAATAATAGGGTAAAAAAAGAACAAGTAAAAAGTTTTCAGGTTAAATCCTCACTAAAAGAGTTGAATAAGTCTGGTAAGAAACCTTATAAGTTTTCTTTAACTCACTATGTCGATAGCCAAAATTCAGAAGAATGTGAAAAGGGATTAAGAGAAGAATTTAAAAGACAAGGCCTTATCGAAGGCAAAGATTTTACTTTGAAAGAATTTAATTCTCAGGGCGATGTCTCTACTTTAAACAGTATTGCTGAGTCAATCGCCGCCGACAAATGGGATATAGTTTTTGCTTCTTCTACCCCTACCCTTCAAGTCTTCTTCAAGAAAATTAAAAACTCTCCTATCGTTTTTACTAACGTAGGAGATCCTGTCCGTTCAGGGATAGGAGAATCATTTACAAATCATCCCCCTAATGTTACCGGAGTTTCTACTTTAAGTGACTTCTCAGGATTGGTAAATTTCATAGTAGAAACTATGCCCGGAATAAAAAAAATCGGAACTGTATATACTCCGGGTGAAATAAATTCGGTTATATATACTGATGAATTGAGATTGGCAGCTGAAAAGCAAGACCTGATTTTAATTTCAGTTCCTGCAAGCTCTGTAACAGAAGTATCAGACGCCGCACGCTCAATGTCGTCAAGAGGAGTCGAAGCTTTTGCCCAAATATCTGACAATCTTACGGGAAGTTGCAGCTCTACAATTATCAAAGAGTCATATAATTCAGGTGTCCCTTTTTTTGCTTTTGTAACAGATCAAACAAAACAGGGAGCGGTTGCCTCGGTAGCCAGAGATTATTATGAAGCAGGTGCTGACGCAGCCCGAAAAGCAATTGAAATTTTAAAAGGAGTTTCTCCGGGAGATATACCCTTCGAATTTGTGAAGAAAACAAAAATCACAATCAATAAAAAAGCAATGGAGACTTTTAATATTGAGATCCCAAAGAAATATTTAACGCCTGATTTTTTGATGGATAGCGAAGATGCAACTCCTGAAAATAAGTAACAGGGATTTATTTTATTTGCTTTTATTGAAACAAATGAGGCTTAGTTAATTCATATCGAATTGTTAGGAAAATTATTGAAAATATAGAATACCAAAAATCATGAATAATCTTGAAATAAGGCAGGAAGCTCGTACAGATGAAATTCTGCTTTTTTGCAGCGGACGATTAGATGCAAATAGTGCCGGCCACCTTAATGATTTCATTGATCGTTTAATCCAGGAAGGACATTACAATATATCTCTGGATATGTCTGCTATAGAGTATTTAAGCTCTGCCGGAATCAGATCCCTTGTAACTCAATACCGAAATTTAAATGCCATAAACGGTTATTTCATCGTTTCTGCTATGTCAAAAAATGTAAAGCAGGTTTTAGACATGGTAGGTATGTCGGCAATGCTAAGTAAGGCAAGAAAAAATAATACTAATCCAATTATAAACAAACAAATCAATGAGCAGCAATTTAACGGTCTGAAATTCAATGTCAAGACTTTAGATAATAACAAGAATTGTATCGCTGAACTATATGGAAAGCCCGAATTAATAAAAACTTCTGACTACACTGAATCAGATATGAGAGTTGTCAAATCTGAAGATAAACATTTTTCATTTGGACTAGGAGCTATCGGAGATTCATTTAATGAGTGCCAAAATCATTTTGGCGAATATATGATGCTCGGC
>CAYUEI010000435.1:0-2164 GCA_964443445.1 uncultured Prolixibacteraceae bacterium
GAACAGCATCCTCTTCAATAGGATATCAGGGAGCAGTTCCTATTACACTTTATCCGCAAAAGATAAGTAAAGATACAGACAACGGTGAAACTTACAGTGTTGATGCTTTTTTCAGATTTTCAACGGATGAAATTTATCAGAAAATTAAATCGGGATTTCCCGGATTTTATAACCTGATGGATAAAGCAGGTTATGTCAAAGCAAGCGAATATAAGCTTACTATTATTTCCGACAGTAAAATTTATTCAATATTTGCTCCTTCAGATCAAGCTTTGATAGATATACAAGCTGACACACTTACAGGAAAGAATCTTGAAAACTTTATTAAAATTCATTTTGTACTGGATGATATGATTTTTACAGACGGCAATAGAGCACCCGGTTATTATAAAACAATATTTGAGCTTAGTTCAGAAGGTGGCCGTAAAAGAAATGCAGAAATATATATTGAACCCGGTATTGATCAGATAGTGATAAAAGGGAAAAACAATAATAATTATTTGACGATTAACGAATCATCTTCGGTGAACTTAATTACTGCGAGAAATCTAAGTAATGGTGCAGAAACAAATTTCCCTAATATTATTTCGACAGGGGTAATACATAAAATTGACAAAGCCTTAGTGCCTGATTTGCTGGATGTTAAATAATTAGACCAAAAGAAAAGTTTTCTTATGAAAAGAATAAATAAATACATCATTCTGGTTTTTGCTTTAGTCCTGATTTGCTTATATGACGTATCTGCCCAGACCCGTCAGGTAATAAGAGGAAGGGTTTTTGATAAAAACTCGAAAGAAACTATTATCGGGGCAACAGTTGCTGAAATAGATAAGGACAACCGAATTATAGGAGGAACAACTACCGATATAAACGGTGACTTTATTTATACCATGAGAGATTATACTTCTAATATGCTCCGCATAAGTGTAATCGGATATCATGGTAAGGATGTAAAACCGGTTGCCAATAGCCCGATGAGTATTGCACTTGAGTCGAGCGACATAGAAATTGATGCAGTTACAGTAACAGCTACTAGAGCTACTGGATCAGGACTTACAAATATTGAAGACCGCGATAAGGCCTCTTCATCTGTAAAGATCGATTTTATGGAAATGAAAGATGGAGGTGTTTCTTCAGCTGCCGATGCTTTACAGGGTAAAATATCAGGGCTTGACATTATCAGTGCATCAGGAGACCCGGGATCAGGTTCTCAGATTGTAATCAGGGGTCTTAGCTCTATTGGAAATAACAAACCATTGATAGTTATAGACGGTATTCCACAAGACAGGGTTTCTCCGGACATAGACTTGAGTGCTGCCGACCAGGAAGATATCAGTAACCTTATAAATATAGCTCTTCAGGATATTAAGTCGATTGAAGTACTTAAAGACGCCGGTGCAACTGCAATTTATGGTTCTAAAGGAGCTGATGGAGTATTGCTTATAGAAACGCGTAAAGGTAAAATGGGAGATGTACAGTTTGAATATCAATACAAACATAGCTTCAATTTTCAGCCCGATCCTATTCCAATGTTGAATGGTGATGAATACATCATGCTTCAGCTTGAAGAGCTGCACAATGCCAGAGGAGTTTTTGATCTTCCAAGGGAAATTGCATATGACCCTGATTATGATCAGTTTTATAACTATTCTCAAAATACTGACTGGCTTGGAGCAATTACAACCGTAGGTCAAACTATGGATCATTATTTTGCACTTGCAGGTGGTGGTGATAAAACCCGTTATTCTGCTTCAGTAAGTTATTTAGACGAAGGAGGAACAACCATTAACACAAGATCAAAGAGATTTTCTACCCGTATTAATCTTGACTATATTCTTTCTAAGAAACTTATGTACACTGTTCTTTTCAGCTATACGACCAATGACGTAGATAGAAATTATGCCTGGAATGCCGGCCAATATAATGAAATGAATATAAGGAAGATGGCATATATTAAGGCTCCAAACATGAGTATATGGGAGTATGATGCTGAAGGCAATCCTACAGGTGAATATTTTACTCCAATAAACAGTTATCAGGGTAATGGAACAGATTTTTTCAATCCTGTAGCAGTTGGTGAACTGGGAAAAAGGAATTCAAAAGAATATGGTTTGGAAACAACTTTCAAATTGAGATATATGATTACCGACTGGCTTCAGTTCAG
>CAYUEI010000436.1:0-2159 GCA_964443445.1 uncultured Prolixibacteraceae bacterium
TTTATATTATGAATACACCAAATTTGTTGTTTTGTTCAATTTTAGTGAAATAAATATATTCAATGGTATTTTTCGGCAGTTCACTGGCTGAAATTGATCATTCATTAGCTAAAATCTACATTTCATATTTTTTTTATGATGTAACCCCGAAATATTTTATTAATAAAAAAGTCACTGAATTTTAACTCGGAGTCCCCTTTTTTTAGAATTATTTCAGCTTTGAAGATACCAATCGTATAAGAGTTTTACCCCTTCATCGATTTCAATTTTATGATGCCAGCCAAGCTTATGTATTTTTGTTGTATCGGTTAGCTTTTTCATAGTCCCATCTGGCTTGGAGGAATCAAAAAATAGTTCCCCTTTGAAACCAACTTTTTCTTTTATCAATTCCGCAATTTGTTTAATGCTTACTTCCTTACCCGTGCCTATGTTGATATGTGTATTCCTGATTTCATTAGAATCTGGCATAACATCTTTGAAATCAATATTTTCAATTACATATACACACGCATCAGCCATCTCTTCACTCCACAGAAACTCTCTCATAGGTTTGCCTGTACCCCAAATTTCTACTTTAACAGGATCTTTTTTGATACCATACTTGTTGAGAATAGAAATTAATTTTTCTGATTCACAATTTCCATCTATATTTTCAATCGGCCTTCTTGTCAGATCTTTTCTGATAGAATCAAAGTCGTTGTTTTCAAGACATTTACCAAGATGTATCTTTCTTACTAAAGCTGGTAATACATGAGAGGTTTCAAGGTTGAAATTATCATTTGGACCATATAGGTTTGTGGGCATTACTGCTAAAAAGTTTGTTCCATATTGCAGATTGTAGCTTTCACACATTTTTATGCCCGCAATTTTTGCTATGGCATAGGGTTCATTGGTATATTCCAACGGAGATGTTAACAGACAATCCTCAGGCATGGGCTGAGGTGCAACTGCAGGGTAAATACATGTACTCCCGAGAAATAAAAGTTTCTTAACCCCATTTAAGTGCGCCTGATGGATAACATTATTTTGAATCATCAGATTCTCATAGATAAACTGGCCTCTGTATTTATTATTTGCAATAATTCCACCAACTTTTGCAGCTGCCAGAATAACATATTCTGGTTTTTCTTTTTGGAAAAAATCAGCAACCTGATGGCTGTCCATCAAATCTAACTCATCGATTGATCTTCCAATTAAATTTGTATATCCTTTGTTAACCAATGTTTTCCATAATGCTGAGCCAACTAATCCAAGATGACCTGCTACATAAATTTTACTGTCTTTTTTCATGTGATAATTATTTGTTTTGATGGTCGAATGAAATTCACATGTTGTTTATAATAACCCGATTGGGTTTATTATTCAATCATACTAATTTCATATTCCAAAGTCTTTTCTTCTGATTTTTATTCTCATGGCGTCTTTTACAGGCTTTTCTGCAACTAAAATTAAATATCCTCCTCCACCTGCACCTGCAAGTTTCCATGCTTTTGCTTCACCTTTATATTTATTAATTACTTTTTCAATTTCATTATTAATCATCGCAGGAAACATTTTAATTTGTGAATGGAAGGAATCAAGGAAAGCTTCACTAAACTTTTCCAGATCTTTATTCATTATTGCCTCCCAGCATCTCCCCGCTGATTCAGCTAGTTTTTTCACATTTTCAGTATTGATATATGTTTCCTTCAAAAGATCAAGATTCTTTTCTCTTGGCCATAGTAATACCATGAAAATATGTTCTTCAAGCCAGTTTAAAATTTCTTCATCGTGTATAGATTCAAACTTCAATGGCCAATATGCATTATCGTAATAATGTCTTACCAGCCCCGGCATACAAATTCCAATTGAATCCTGAGCCCCCGATATTAATGTTGATCCGGGAGTGTTTTCAAACTTAAAGAGGATTTCAGCCAGCATCTCAGGTTTATCAAGGGGTAAATGATAAGGCCAGATTTTTTTTGCTGCATTTCTGGTCGAAGTACTCATCCCACACCTTTCATTGTATTCAATAATCGGCTCAAGAGAAAGAGTTATAGCCCATCCCGGGTAATATTTAGAAACGTAGGGCTGATCAATCCATGTTCCTGCAAGGTCAATTCTGTAGGGCAATGTGCAATTGTTGCCTGCTCTGATTGAAGTTGTCGATCTTGCAGGTA
>CAYUEI010000437.1:0-2154 GCA_964443445.1 uncultured Prolixibacteraceae bacterium
GCATATCCTTCATTGAAGGAATCTTCCAGGGTTCACTTCCGTTTCCTAAAAATCCGTCAGTAAGAAGAATAACCGGGGTCATTCTTTCGAGGGAAATTTTAGCTGACATATATGCGTAGTGGAAGCAATCGCTTGGAGAGCTGGCAGCCAGGACGGCAACGGGGCTTTCGCCATTACGACCGTATAAAGCCTGAAGCAGGTCGGCCTGTTCGGTTTTGGTAGGCAAGCCAGTTGAAGGTCCACCTCTTTGAACATCAACGACTACCAGAGGAAGTTCGGCCATTACGGCAAGTCCTATAGCTTCACTTTTCAAGGCTAAGCCTGGACCTGAAGTAGAAGTAACACCAAGATCACCGGCAAAAGAAGCTCCAATAGCTGAGCAAATTCCGGCAATTTCATCTTCAGCCTGAAAACTCTTAACGCCAAGGTCTTTTCTTTCAGAAATAGCGTGAAGAATATCAGTTGCAGGAGTAATAGGGTAAGAACCAAGGAATAGCTCAAGTCCTGCTTTTTCAGCAGCTGCAATAAGTCCCCAGGCAGTAGCTGTGTTGCCGTTTATCGTGCGATACAAACCTTTTTCAATATCAGCTGCGGGCACAAAATACTGAGGGGTTTCATGTTGCATGTTCATGCCATAATTATATCCGGCTTTCAGAACATTTACATTTGACTCTAAAACTGAGGGTTTCTTTCCGAATTTTGATTTAAGGGCATCTTCAATTACTTCAACCGGGTGATTGAACATCCAGCTTATAAGGCCAAGGGCAAACATGTTTTTACTTCTCAGAACAGCTTTATTATCCATTTCTGAATCAATCAAAGCTTCTTTGGTAAGAGAAGTAACAGGAACGGGAATTTTAACAAAATCAGTAAGATTCAACTCAGTAAAAGGGTCATCAGTAGCAAACTTAGCCTTTCTGAAATTCTTTTCATTGAAGGAGTCGGAATCATAAATAATAGTTGCATGAGGCATCAGAAATTTAGCATTAGCCTTGACTGCAGCAGGGTTCATAGCTACCAACACATGAGCTTTATCGCCCGGTGTTGTAATTTCCTTTTTCCCGAAATGAACCTGAAAACCTGAAACGCCTCCGACAGTTCCTTGCGGAGCCCTTATTTCGGAAGGGTAATCAGGGAAAGTTGAAATATCGTTACCGCTCAGGGCTGATGCATCAGAAAATAAAGTTCCTGTTAACTGCATCCCGTCGCCGGAATCGCCCGAGAAGCGAATAGTCACTTCATCGAGTTCGATCACTTTTGAATCTTTGATCATAGAAATTGTCCTAATAAATTTGCGCTGAAAAATAAGTTTAAAAAAACACCCTTAAAAATACATTAGTCATTAAAAAAACATGACTTTTGTTAGGTTTTTGAACAAACAAAAATAGCTAAGAACTTTTAAAAACCAAGTTAGAAATGTTGATATACTCTATAAAAAGATTTTTTTAACTTTCATTTCATAATAAAAATACATAAATGATAAAAAAACTGCTTTCTTTTGTATAGAAAAAATAACAAAAAGACAGATAAAAAATATGGCAATAATAGTTCCTTTAAACGGCAAGACACCCATAATAGGCAATAACTGTTTTTTAGCTGAAAATTCAGCAATAATAGGAGATGTAGAAATGGGTAACGACTGCAGTGTTTGGTTTAGTGCAGTAATAAGAGGGGATGTTCATTATATCAAAATAGGCAATAATGTTAACATACAGGATGGAGCGGTAATACATGCGACGTATAAAAAGTCGCCAACAAATATTGGGAACAACGTATCGATTGCACATGGGGCAATTGTTCATGGGTGTACGATTCATGATTATGTGTTGATAGGAATGAATGCGGTAGTACTTGATGATGCAGTAATAGAAAGCAATTCGATAGTAGCAGCAGGAGCAGTAGTTACAAAGGGTACTGTGGTAGAATCAGGGAGTGTATATGCAGGATCGCCGGCCAAAAAGATAAAGGATATTAGTCCTGAACTACTTAAGGGAGAAGTAGAAAGGATAGTAAATAATTATGGAATGTACGCAAGTTGGTATAAATAGAACATAAAAAGAATTTGTCAGGAAGGGAAAAAGGAGAATAAATAAAGTAAAAAGAACAAAAAGTTAAAAAAATGATTCAACAAAAAACCATATATCTTCCCAAATA
>CAYUEI010000438.1:0-2154 GCA_964443445.1 uncultured Prolixibacteraceae bacterium
CAAAAAATGGAACTATGCTTGGTCTTGACGTACATGTTCATGACGATGATGATGGAGGTGAAAGAGATACTAAAAATAGTTGGTTTGCAACAGAAGATCAGTCATGGACTAATCCTTCATTGTTTGCAACAGTAAATCTTGTAGGCGATATTATAACCAATCCCAAAGCTGAAAAACCTATTTTCTCAGTCAAGCATGGCTTTTATTCCCAGCCTTTTGATGTTACAATTTCCTCACCTATAAATGGTATGAGTATATACTATACTCTTGATGGAACGGATCCGGCTACATCACCAAGTGCAATTATTAAACCTTCACCTGCTAAAGTGAATATTAATCCGGCAAGCAATATTAATAGGGGTAAAACACCCGGAGTAGTTGTTCGTGCTACTGCCAAAAAAGAAGGATATGATTTCAGTGAAACAAAAACATGCTCTTATATATTTATTGATGAAGTTAAGAACCAAATTAATAATCCCGGTCACGATTGGCCATCAACGTCAAAGATTAACAATCAGGATATTGATCTTCTTATCGATCCAAATATCATTAATGATAAAAGATACACTAACCTTATAGATGATGCATTACTGGAAGTCCCTACTTTTTCAGTTACCACTGATCTTAAAAACCTTTTTAATCCTCAAACCGGAATATATGTCAATGCTGAAGGTGATGGTGAAGAATGGGAACGCCCGGCATCCGTGGAATTATTAAATCCGAATGGTTCAGAAGGGTTTCAGATAAATTCCGGATTAAGAATAAGGGGCGGTTACAGCAGAAATGGATGGTTTAAAAAACACGCTTTTCGTTTATTTTTCAGATCAGAATATGGCGAAGGGAAACTTGACTTTCCTCTTTTTGAAAACGAAGGGGTGAGCTCCTTCGATAAGGTTGACCTGAGATGTGCCCAGAATTATTCCTGGAGCAAAGGAGGCTACGAAGCCCCTTACTATACTTTTACCCGGGATGTATTTTCCAGAGACATACAAAGAGCAATGAATCAACCTTATACCAGAAGCAGGTATTATCATCTTTACATCAATGGCTTGTATTGGGGATTATATCAAACACAGGAACGTTCAGAAGCCCGCTTTGCTGAATCTTATTTTGGTGGTTCAAAAGAAGATTACGATGTTATCAAAAAAGATGGGGTTACCGATGGAAACGATAACGCATGGAGAGAACTATGGGAGTACAGTGCTTCAGGATTTCAAAGCAATACAAACTATTATCGCATTCAGGGACTTGATGCCTCCGGGAAAAGAGATCCTAATATTAAAGTCTTGCTTGATGTCGATAATTTGATTGATTACATGAATGTTATTTTCTACACAGGTAATTTTGATGCACCTGTATCGGCTTTCGGCGGAAATAATGGTCCTAATAACTTTTATGCTATCTATAATAAAAATGGAACTGAAGGTTTTAAATTTTTTGCCCACGACAACGAACATACTCTTCTTTATGAAGCTGTTCCCGGAAACCCAAATATAGGGTTATACGAAAACCGTGTTGACCTTGGCACAAGGAATTATGGGGATAAGATGGTTACAAGCGATTATGGGCGGTTTAATCCTCAATGGCTCCATTTTAAACTGTCTTCAAATGCTGAATATCGTCAGCGATTTGCAGACCGGGCATTTAAACATCTATTTAACGATGGAGTTCTTACCCCTGAATTCACTGCAAATACATTTATAAAACGCACTTTGGAGATAGACACTGCAGTTATTGCAGAATCTGCCAGATGGGGAGATGTTGACGGCTACCCAAGATATACAAAAGATGACCATTGGAAACCAATGGTTAATAATACTTTGAGTAAATATTTCCCATTCAGAACCGATATTGTAATACAACAACTCAAGGATGAAAAACTCCTTCCTTCAATTTCTGCTCCTGAATATCGTATCGATAATGATGAAATAGAATTTAGCATCATAGAAATAAATAAAGGCACTAATGTATCTATTACTAATCCAAATTCAACAGGATCAATCAAATATACCCTCGATGGAAGTGACCCACGACAAACAGGAGGCACAATATCTTCAAAAGCTGCTGACGGAGGTAATCAGGTATCTATTAATGTCCTTCAAACTACGATAATTAAAGCTCGTATTCTTAGTTCAAATACCTGGAGTGCCTTAC
>CAYUEI010000439.1:0-2149 GCA_964443445.1 uncultured Prolixibacteraceae bacterium
GGAGGTGTTCCGCACCAACCTGAATTTTTTCTTTCAATAAACTTTTGCCCTTGCTTGATTGAAAATCCATAATCGTTTGATTTAAGGGTATCTGACCTTTCATATCTCGTAAGGGTATCAACAGCAACAGGATTAATCCAGTTACCGATTATCATATTTGAATTGCTGAGATCTAATGAATTATCTGAATCACATGAAACAAAGATTGCTATTGTGATGAATAAAAATAAATTGATTATCGACTTCATAATATAGAATTTTCTAATTTAAAGATGAAGTGCTGTTATATTTGGTTGCGTCATCGGGAATTTAAAAGTAGGTATTTACGGCAAATTCAAATTGTTCAATAAATATTTTCTTAAAGCTTGAGATATTGTTCTGTTCATAAAATAGAAGCAATGCTTTTTTGTAATCAACTGAATCAACAGTTCTGAAAGATACAGGACAATACTTAAAATTCATTAGAACAGCATTGCTCACTATTCTTGCTGTTCGTTTATTGCCATCTACAAATGGCTGAATATAAGATATTAATACAAGGATGAGCAAGGCCTTTTCAAAGATGTTTTCTTTTCTGTTGACCAATTTACACGTTTCGGAAAGAGCTTCATTTATTTGAAACGAATTATCTAAAGGCCTATAGTTTGTCCCCGATATACCAACTCTCCTTTTTCTAACGTTCTTGTCAACACCAAGTTCCTTAATCAATAAGCTGTGGATATCTTCAATCTTCGAAACAGTTAAGGGAATTAAATAATCAGGATTTTCAACAATAAAGTCAATGGCATCTTTATGGTTTAATAGCATTATTGCTTCCTCTTTTGTTTTCCCGGATGCTGTTTCCTTATCTTTCAGCAGTCTTTCTGTTTCCAATAGTGAATATGTGTTTCCCTCAATCTGAGAAGATTTCCAGCTTAAGTCAATTGCAAGTCTTTCAAATTCCTTTTTATATTCGATGTCTGAAAGTTGAGAAATGTTCGTTTTGAATTTATTTTGAAGTAATTCTAATTGTTCCAATTCACCGGCTGTAAAAACAGTGCATTCGTTTAGAACTTCAGAAATAAGTTGGAAATTGAAGTTTTCTTTAATATCTCTATCATCAATTTCTTTTTCATAATACTTCTCAATATCAACAGGGTATATAATTTCATATGCATGTGAAATCATATATTTAGTTGATTTTCCAAGTCCTTTTTTTGTCAACATATTCTCATCAATCAACCTTGAGAGGGTCCTTTTTAAAGTTGCATAACTGATTTCTAAAGAAATTGATTCAAGAATTTCTTTAGATGAGGCCTCTTTGTTTCTTTTGATAAGCTCAATGATTTCAGTTTCTCTATAGTCTAACATAGAATATAATTTACGGCTCATAAATATACGAAATACGGCTCAAATTTAAGTTAAATTGAGCCGTATTTTTTATCAGCATGAGCTACATATTATGATTTGCAATAGTTGAAGTATTATTTACAAGTACTGTGCTCATATCAACACTAAATTAATATTTTAACTCTATTTTCATAATTGTCAGCTTATTCGATTGGAATATAAATACCTGTTAATAAATTTTCGGGCTTTGTTTTAGGTAAATAGTTGATATATTTCTCTATTGGGGGCACATCCCTTAATTTATAATTAGCTGATATCAACCAATCGCTATAAATTTTGTCATATAACTCAAACAAACGTTCATATGGGCCTTTGTAACGAAATAAAGCATATTTACCACCTTGTAAATGATTCATCTTAAAATCAGGGTGTTCTATATCTTTTTTGACAGTAAAACATATATCTGAAATACAGTTTTCATTGCCAACAACATAGGGGTCATCATAATAAATTGAAAATAGTTCCGGATTCCATCCTGAAAGTTTATTTTTCATTATAAAATCAGTTAACTGATCCCATGCTTCATAAACTTCTTTTCCTCCATATTCACCTTTAACCCTTTTATAAATAACTTTTTTATCAGGAAGTTGAATGATTTTAGGATTTATGTGCGAGACGATTTGCCCTTCGACATTAATATGATAGTCTATTTTTGTATTCAGGATTAATTCTCTGTTTGACCTGAAATCCTGAGGAGAAAGACCAAATTCTTTTGTAAAAGCCTTAGAAAAAGATGAAAGGTCATTATATCCGATTTTTT
>CAYUEI010000440.1:0-2141 GCA_964443445.1 uncultured Prolixibacteraceae bacterium
ATCATTTCCCAATCCTGATATGTCTGAGCGATCACCGATTCTATTGTTTCTTTTATGAATCGGGATGAGTTATAACAGGGAGAAATTATTGAAACTTTCATTTATTAATTTTATAAATTGAAGGGTATTTATTTTTGATGTATTGATATGCTGATTTTCTGTATTTATATTTTTCTTTTGAGATGCTTCTGCCTGTTGATATGCTTTCCAGATGCCTTACTTCCAATTCAGGCACATAGCCAATCTCGATTTTAAGGTTTTCTGCCTGGGCTGCTATCGAATCTTCTTCTCCATATAGGAAATAACCGTCATCAATATACCCCCCCCTTTTGAAAAAGATAGAGCTTATTATTATAAATGCCCCGTGAGGTGAAAAGATCTCTCTTTCGTTTTGCTCTTTTTTTGAATTCTTTGTTTGCTCTTTTTTTAATTCTATCGTTTTCTCAAGCAGCCATGCAATTTTATAATTCGAGAAATATACCTTGTGGAATATTTTCCTCAATACCGATGGTTTGCTTTGCCTGTGTGGATTTTGTTCTATATTATTAAGTGTTTTTGTTGATGGTGCAATAATATCCCATTTTTCCAACTTTTCATCTACTTTCTTGAAGAAATCTTTTGAAGCTATGGTCAAATCATTGTTGCAAACTATGATGTAATCGTAACTTTCAATTGGATATTGTTCCATCCCATATTTTACAGCACCAAAGTACCCAAGGTTTTTTTCTGTATTGATAACAGATATATGTTTGTTGTTTAAATTATTAAGATCAATTTCTTTTGAATTGTTGATTATTACAAGCTGTAAATTTTCATTTAAAAAGGGGTCTAGAGATTTTATAAATTCCAGGGTAGGGGATATCTCGTTGCCATAATGGACTGTATATATTTTTCCTTTTTTCATAGTGTGTCATTGCGAGCGAAGCGTGGCAATCTCTTCTTCTAATGGGCAGATTGCTTCGTCGTACCTCCTCGCAATGACGGTGGTTCGGTCATTGCGAGCGAAGCGTGGCAATCTCTTGTTATGAAATGTCCTCAAATAAATCCTTCCATTCAGGATTGAACGCATTTATTAAATCAAGTTTCTTTTTACGGGATCCAGCTTTGATTTGTTTTTCCCTATCTATTGCATCTTCAATAGAAGAAAATTCTTCATAATAAACTAAAATAGTAACGTTATATTTTGAAGTAAATGCTTTTTCAAAGTGTCCAGTACGATGTTCATACATACGTTTTTTTAAATCACTTGTAACTCCAGTATATAATACCGTTTGATTTTTATTTGTAAGTATGTATATGTAACTATTCATTCCGTATTACAACAGATTGCGAGCTTCGAATTCACCGTCATTGGTAGCTTCGCATTGACCGTCATTGCGAGCGAAGCGTGGCAATCTCTTCTTCTAATGGGCAGATTGCTTCGTCGTACCTCCTCGCAATGACGGTGGTTCGAATGCAATGTCCCTCGTTTGTACGTCGGGTCAGAATCAATATTAGTACTAATTATTTCAATAATTTTCGATTTTCAACAGCCTCCAAAATGCTCATTTGCTGAATGGCTATTTGATTTAATTTTATTAGTCGCTCCTTTTGCGGTATTTTTTCATTGATAAATACTGCATTCAGATTTTCCATTCAGAAGCACTCAGTACAAAATTTGGCAAACCGGCTTGCATTTTAAAGTGGTCAGATTCCACCACTTTAAAGTCTGGATTATTAATTTGTTCCCAAATACTAAGAAATTCAATTGCATAACGCGTTCTTAACCAGTTTTTAATAATATCTGCCGCACGACTTTCGCTCTCTTTTGCGTTTGCCATATCTGTAAGCGAAATATAATCTCTTTCCTTGACTGATATAATTGTGATTTCTGTATTTTTTACATTGATTTTAGTCATTATCGTTTCAGTTGTCCTCAATAGTTTTTATTTTCTCCTCATGTAACTATTCGTTTTTTAATCGATCGTCATTGCGAGCTTCGCAATGACGGTTTAATTCGACTCCACACAACCCAGCTCAGTGCCCCCTTCAGACCCGTTACTCCGAAAAATACCCAGGCGTATTGTTCTAAATTGCTGCAGAAGCTAAACATCACTACCATTACCACTATACACACAAATAAATTCACTGTGTTGTATGGG
>CAYUEI010000441.1:0-2121 GCA_964443445.1 uncultured Prolixibacteraceae bacterium
GTTAAGCCAATTGCCGATAGTGAAAGCGTTATAAAAGAAATCTACCAGACGAAGCTGATGGGCTTGTATGAAAAGATAAAGCCCTAATACAATAAATTTATAAATATGAAAGTACTTATACTTTGTACCGGAAACAGTTGTCGTAGCCAAATGGCACACGGTTTCTTACAATCTTTTGACCCGAATATTACCGTTTGTTCGGCAGGAACAGAAGCTTCAGGAAAGTTAAATCCAAAAGCTGTTGAAGTAATGAAAGAAGCAGGTATAGACATTAGTCATCATACTTCAGATTCAGTTGATTTATACCTTGATCAGGAGTGGGACTATGTTATTACAGTTTGCGGAGGTGCTAACGAAAATTGCCCTGCCTTTTTGGGTAAGGTAAAACATCGCCTTCATATTGGATTTGATGATCCCAGTCAAGCGGTTGGAACTGAAGAATTTATATGGAGCGAGTTCATTAGGGTAAGGGATGAGATAAAACAAAGTTTTTTTGAATTCTATATGTCATTAAATAAGGACAAAAACTGTTAAGGAAATAGCTTTTAATTATGAACGCATCAATTGATTTTAAACTTTTGAAACCTTTAACTTTAGATGTGCCATTGGTTTCAACGAAATTAGATTTTTCAGATAAGCTGGGCGCATTAAAAGTTCGTTGTGGAATTAAAAGAGACAGCTATAAAGTATCTCCGGGGTTATACAAAGTTGGAAGTCCTGATAGTATGAGCGACGTCTTGATTTCAGCCAACTATAAGCTGTCATTCGACACACTTAGAAAAAACCTTGGAGGTTTGAATGTTTGGATTTTAGTTATAGACACTAAAGGAGTGAATGTGTGGTGTGCTGCAGGGAAAGGCACTTTTGGTACAGCCAATATTGTAAATAGTCTTAAAGAATTTTCTCTTGAGAATATTGTAAATCACAGGAAAATAATAGTGCCGCAATTAGCTGCAACAGGTGTATCGGCTCATAAGGTTAAAGCTTTATCAGGATTCAATGTTTTATTCGGTCCAGTAAATGCGAAGGACTTGTCGGCCTATATTAAGAATGGCTATAAGGCAACTCCTGAAATGAGGAAGATGGAATTTCCTGTTCTGGAACGGATGAAACTTATTCCGGTTGACTTTTTGTATCGCAAATATTATCTGCTTTTAATTCTTGCAGGGATTTTCTTCCTTTCGGGACTTGATACCTCCGGCTTTTTATTTTCAAAAATGATTAAGACCGGATTCTTTCCGATAATAAATATTTTAGCAGGATATATTGCAGGGATAGTTTTAGCCCCGATTTTGCTGCCATGGATTCCCTTCAGGGCATTTGCGACTAAAGGTATCGTCACAGGAATTCTGGTTTCAGGGGTTCTTTATTTTATTCAAAGCATTTCGCTGATGGAAAATATTTCATTGGGATTGATAAATGCAAGCATCTCATCTTTTATGATGATGAATTTCACAGGGTCATCGACTTTTACTTCATTATCAGGTGTTAAAAAAGAAATGAAGGTTGCAATTCCAATTCAAATAATTCTTTTTAGTTCAGGCATCATCCTGTTTGTTGTTTTTAAACTTTTACAATAATGAAGAATATGCAATATTTGAAGAATGTATCCACGCTTAAAATAAACACAGATTTATGCAAGGGATGTAAAATGTGTACTATTGTATGTCCGCATGACGTTTTTGAAGTAATAAATGGAAAATCAATAATTAAAGATATTAACGACTGCATGGAATGCGGAGCCTGCGAGTTAAATTGCAGATACGGGGCTATAAGTGTAAAGTCGGGTGTTGGCTGTGCAGCAGGGATTCTTAACGGGATTCTTCGGAATACAGAACCAAGTTGTGATTGTTCAAGTTGTTGAATTTACTTTTTTTTGCCCCAATAAGTTGCATTAAGGTTTTTTCCCGTTCCGGCATATACCAGTGTTACACTTCTTGGTGAGGCTTCCCAATCAACTTCACGTTCAACGCACACTATAACATTGCCCAATGTAAGTTGTCTTTTGGTTGAATTGTAACTCCAATTGCCTGTGAGAGCTCCCGACATTTTGCCGTCGGCGTTAAGGGTCAGGGTAGTAGCGCTGTTTTGCTCTCCATAACTGTATTTCAGGTTGATGTG
>CAYUEI010000442.1:0-2092 GCA_964443445.1 uncultured Prolixibacteraceae bacterium
AGGTCAAGAAAGGGGTGTGTTGCATTAAGAGTCAAATTGTAAATGCCATCATTGGATATCACAAGTTGTTTATTATCTAAACTATTGGGAATAACAGAGCGCGATTGAATTTGAAAAACGATTGTGTCGCTGCAATTACTTACAATAAATTTGAGATATGTTTTTCCATTAAAGTCAACGAATGTGTCAATATCATTTTGGGGTATATCATCATTGGATAAACAAACAGAGTATACCAATAGCAGTAGTACTGTGTAAATTTTATTCATTGTCTCTTTTTAGTTAATTTGCTTGATAACGGTAAATTACATGAGTAGTGGCAGAATGCGATGCACATTCTTGTTAAACCGCTATGCAGTTTGAGCGGGTTACAAACCTTGATATATAGTACTTACCCTGCCATTACTCATACAATATGTTTCAGGGTGTAATTATTTATTTGCCAATTCTTTTAGTTTCATTTCTATTCTTGACTCACCATTTTGGGATACATATGGTCCATCTGCATTAAAGTCAATGAGGTGTCCCTGTTTGTCAAATATCATATAGCATGGAACCCAATTTATTTCCATAAATTTTAGCATTCTTGAAGTTCCCCAATCATGCTTCACCATTCTATAATGATTGTCTTTAGTTAATGAAACGTTAAATATCTTTTTCCAAACATCATTACCCGGAGGATCTTGTGCGATATAAACAAACTCAATTGGCAGACCAGTCAGGCGCTCTTTTAATTCTTTTGAATAAGGCATTGAAGCCCGACATGGACCACAATTAAGACTCCAGATATCAAGATAAACAACCTTTCCTTTATATTTATCCATCATTTCACCAAAAGTCAGTTTTGTATTTGTTGTATCCTCAAGCATAGTTTCATCAAATTCCGGGTGTAAAGGTTGACCGATAAGTGCTTGTTTCATATTGTACTTATCTAAAGCATTTTTAACTGTTGTTTTTGATAATTCATCTTTTTCGATTTCCTCATATTTTTTAACCGCTATAGTATCATAATTATTGAAAGAAAATTCGAAACATATCCATTTTGCTAAAACATATTCTTGAGTTTTACCTTGAAGTGAATCAAATAATACGGTATAAATTGCTTCTTGATAATTTAAAGAAGAATCAGCTTTCATTACTTCTTTTCTTTTCTTGTAAATAAAATTTCTAAGATTAGAGGTATATTCTCCCGTGATAATTTTACGATCATCAACAATATTGGTAAATTGATTCAATCTTGAATACTCTTCAGGCAGATCAATTGAATCGGGATGAATATTAGATTTGTATGCATAACGTTCGGGGTAACTCTGAATTAAATACTCATATATTACTTGCGTGTTGAGTTTATAATAATTGATAAATTCAGGTTCCAATAATTTCTTATTGGGGTAGGTATCGATAAAATCTAAACGTTTTTGTTTAAATTCTTTCATTGTTAATAAGAAATCTGATGGATTTAAATTCCCATTGTTTGAAAAAGAATAATATGACCAATCAGAAGTGCCATTTTTTTCTGTAGCATAAAGAAAATTATTCTTTTCTGCCCCTTTACCTGTAAATTTAATTGTGTCTGCCTCAATTTCGATATTATAATTATCTCCAGGCAGAAAACACACTTCATGAGAAAAATATCCGGTAACAATCCGTCCTGTAGCCATTCTTTCAATTGGAATATTTATTGAAAATCGGGAAAGGCTATCAAGCTCAGCAATATATTGTTCTGAATTGTTAATAATTGGATTATCTTTTATCCATTCAAATTTCACATTGTCAACGTTATCGGAAAGTACAGTACCTTTGATAATTACCAGATTCGCTTTTTCTTGATTTGAACAAGAAAATAAAATAAGCAATAATGTGCTAATGATTAATGTTTGTTTCATTTTTATGGTTTTTTGTTAGTGTCCTTAGTCTGTCTCAATAGTTGGTTTGAACGGATTTTTTATGCCCTGTAATAAAGTATAACCCAAATAAACCTCGGGTTATCAACCTAATCCGGCATGCTAAACCACGGTCTTGTTAGTTTATTTTTCTGTTAAATATATTACTTTGCAATATATTTTCAAAAAAAACCACTAAAATTTCATGA
>CAYUEI010000443.1:0-2090 GCA_964443445.1 uncultured Prolixibacteraceae bacterium
CTTCATTGAAAATCAGATATTTAATTCTGTCGAATGTTAAGTGGGTAAGTAAATTTACGTTTACAGTAGTAGAGTCCTTAAGATTTGCCAGCGCTTTCAGAATATATCTTGTATCAGTTATAATCCCGAAAGTCTCATGAAAAAAATTGCCATCGGCCTGTATTTCAACGAAATCAGATTCAAGTTCAACATTTGGAACTTTAAACTTTCCGAAGTTATCGGAAACAGTAGAGAAGAAGTTTTTCCCCGTAGGAACAAACTTATCAGTAAGTTCAGAAACGGTAATAGTTGATCCTGTTCTGAAAGGGCCTTTCTGGACCTTGCCGAAAATGGTATAATTTACAATGTCACCATTTCCATTGCCTTCAATAAAAACTGTGTCTGTAATGAAAACAGTATCGGTGACAAAGACTGTGTCAGTTTTATGAGTATTCGGATCGTCAGGGATGTCTTTCTCACAGCCGAGTAAAACAAGCATAAATATTAGGAGAAAAGATAGTTTCAGTTTCACAATAAGGGTGTTTAGATGAATATTTATATGTAAAGCTATAAATAAATATTTGAAATTGAAAATTAAATATGTTGAAATTTTACTGAAAGCTATCGTCGGATAAAACCGAGGGCAAAGGATATTGATATTAAGGGGGGGGTGTATAAAATTATTGATGGTCAAAAATTCAGCAAGTTCGGAGGGGTATCCTTTGCAGTTGCCTTCAGGAAATGGATCAATTGCAAATATTGATAAATGTACCATAATTTTAATTTCTGGGGCAAATAAAAAGAGGATTAAAAAGCAGGCAAGGTGATCTAAGATGCAGCATTAACCAAGCTGGTCTCGTATTCAGCGGTTCATTAAAATGTGGGCAATTTTTAGGCTTTGGGCTTTGGGATTCTCCCCTATCACCAATTCCGGTTTTGATCTATTGGTAAGTATCTTTGCTAATGTCTGTCCTTTTTTGTTCATAATTATGTGCAGAATTAAATTACACTATTTGTGTAAACTTATTTCAGGACAAGACACGAGGATAGCGCATTACATAATTGAAAAAACTGATTAGATTTAAACGAATTATTTTTAATTTTGCATCATGTGTAAGGATAAATTGATAACAGGAATTAAAGTTACTCAACAAATGAGTAAAGCCAGGAATATTCTGAATAATCAGGTTATTCCTAAAGAAGAACTTTTCCAGATTCGGAAAAAAGAAGGAAAGCTAAGTCCTGAACTAATAAGTGCACTAAAATCAAATGCCTGATTTGATAATAATTGCAGGATGTAATGGTGCAGGAAAATCTACATTCTCATCTTCATTTTTACCAGAAGGATTAACTTCTTTCGACTATGATAGGTTGTTTCTTGAAAATTACAATAGCTTGTCAGATAGTGAATTGAGAGAAGTATTTGCAAGGAATCAAACTACAAAAGACTTTGAATCATCCATTGATAAGGCATTGTTAAATAAAGCAGATTTTTGCTACGAGACAAATTTTGATTCAGATCCATTACATTGGGCGCAGAAATTTAAAGAAAACGGATACCAAATAAACTTGATTTTCTTTTGTTTAGATAATCAAGAAATTGCAAGACACAGAATTCAATTCTTTGACAATATTTTATTCGTGGATAATTCAAAACAGAACGATATTTACACAAATCTATTACAGATTGAGAAAGGTGAAATAGTTTTGATGACAGAAAAAATCCCTGATTATTTTAAACATCGTTTTCCAGATATTTTTAAATTAATCAAATCTGAATAATGCACTTTTGCTAGTCGAATTCTAAAACCTGACAAAATAAATCAACAGATATATTTTCAATTTTTTTTCTCCGCAGAACAAGACAACCATGGGTCAGGAAAGTTTTACACTACCTAAGTTGTGAATTGCTTTCAAATTGTATATTTACAGTGGCTTAAGACAAATCACTAATCCCCCCACCAAATTACTACTATACTATAACCGCAATATATACAAGGAAATTTCTTGTCTCTTTTTTACTATTCAGATAAAAGGCTTTATTTACTTAAATCTTTGTTCCTCTTAAGTAAAATAAATTTTCACATTAAAGAACAATCCTTTTTTATAAA
>CAYUEI010000444.1:0-2089 GCA_964443445.1 uncultured Prolixibacteraceae bacterium
TTCCGAATTCCAATCTGAAGAATTCAATAAATATCAG
This sequence comes from uncultured Prolixibacteraceae bacterium, assembly GCA_964443445.1. Classification (GTDB taxonomy): domain Bacteria; phylum Bacteroidota; class Bacteroidia; order Bacteroidales; family Prolixibacteraceae; genus CAYMTR01. The sequence continues at coordinate 38 of CAYUEI010000444.1, forward strand.
GAAGAATTAAATGTTATTCTAAACGAAAGGAGGGTCGCATAATGGCAACAAAAGCTTTTCAAAAAATATATACAAAAATTTCTAAAATAACTAAAGCCACCTGCACTCTCAACGCTGAAGGTATTGGCAATGAAGAATTAGCAGAAATAAACGGGAAACTCGCTCAGGTAGTTAAGATAATAGGTAATGAAGTTACTCTCCAGGTTTTCGGAGGAACCGAAGGTATTCCAACAAATGCTGAAGTTTCATTTCTAGGGAAAGCCCCTACTTTAAAAGTTAGCAATCAGCTTGCCGGAAGATTCTTCAACGCATTTGGAGAACCAATTGACGGAAGACCATCCATTGATGGAGAAGAACGAGAAATCGGAGGTCCATCTGTAAATCCTGTACGCAGGTTACAACCTTCAGAACTTATAGCTACCGGAATAGCAGGCATTGACCTTAATAACTCATTGGTTTCAGGTCAGAAAATTCCTTTTTTTGCTGACCCGGATCAACCTTTCAATCAGGTAATGGCAATGGTTGCTTTAAGAGCTAAAGCTGATAAAATAATTCTTGGAGGAATGGGATTAACAAATGATGATTACCTGTTTTTCAAAAATGTATTTGATAATGCAGGTGCTCTAGATAGGATTATATCATTTGTAAACACAACAGAAGACCCACCGGTTGAAAGGCTTTTAGTTCCTGATATGGCTCTTACTGCAGCTGAGTATTTTGCTGTAGAAAAAAATGAAAGCGTATTAGTATTGCTTACTGATATGACATTATATGCTGATGCCCTTTCTATTGTATCTAACCGAATGGATCAAATTCCTTCAAAAGATTCAATGCCAGGTTCATTATATTCAGACCTGGCAAAAATATATGAAAAGGCAGTTCAGTTCCCTGCAGGGGGCTCAATAACAATTATTGCAGTTACAACCCTTTCAGGAGGCGACATCACACATGCTATTCCTGACAATACAGGATATATCACAGAAGGACAATTATTCTTGCGCAGGGACAGTGATATCGGAAAAGTAATAGTTGACCCTTTCAGATCATTATCAAGGCTTAAACAGCTTGTAATAGGCAAAAAAACACGAGAAGATCATCCTCAGGTAATGAATGCAGCAGTAAGACTTTTTGCTGACGCAGCAAATGCTAAAACAAAACTTGAAAATGGCTTCGACCTGACAGAATATGATGAAAGAACATTAGCTTTTGCGAAAGAATATTCAAATAGCTTGCTTGCGATCGACGTAAATATAGGTACAGATGAAATGCTTGATACAGGATGGAAACTTTTTGCTAAGCATTTCACAAAAGAAGAAGTAGCTATTAAGCAGGAATTGGTTAACAAGTACTGGAAAAATTAACCGGAGAATTAAGACCAGATGAGTATAAATTATCAGTTCAATAAGACATCATTGCAACTCCTTGAAAAACAGTTGAAGGTTAGAGTCAAGGCTTTACCAACAATTAAAAACAAGGAAAGTGCTTTGCGCATGGAAGTTAAAAAAACTAAAAATGATGTTGCTGCGCTCGAAGTCTTACTTGAACAAAAAATCGGACAATATGAAAATATGGTTATGCTATGGTCGGAGTTTAATTCTTCGCTTGTTCAAGTTACTGATGTTCGATTATTATCAAAAAAAATAGCCGGAGTAAAAATCCCAATTCTGGATGGAGTAGACTTTTCAATTAAAGAGTATAGCTTGTTTAATAATCCACAGTGGTATTCTGATGGAATTGAACTTCTGAAAGAAATGGCCAGAATAGGCATAGAGCATGAATTTTTAAATCAAAGAATGATGCTTTTTGAACATGCTCGCAAAAAGACCACTCAAAAAGTCAACTTATTTGAAAAAGTTCAAATACCGGGATACGATGATGCCATCAGAAAGATAAAACGATTCATGGAAGATGAAGAAAACCTTTCAAAATCATCCCAAAAAATAGTTAAGGAAAGGCAACAAAATAAGGAGGAAGAGCTATGATCACCGAGATGAAGAAAATATCTTTTCTGGTTTTTCATAAGGACTATATGGAATTCCTCGAAAAAATAAG
>CAYUEI010000445.1:0-2078 GCA_964443445.1 uncultured Prolixibacteraceae bacterium
CAGCCACACGGCTTATTAATTTTCTATATAACTTAAAGATTGCAGAGACCAGATTAAAGCAACTCACAGGAGAATTGTAAAAAATAGTCTTAAAAATTTATCTACGTAAGACATTTAATAATTTTTTATTAAATGTTTTTTCTTAAATTTAATCAGGAAACATAACTGTACCTGATGGAGTCTAAGGTTAAGATAAAATTTCAGCTTATATTGATTTCTTGTTTAGTTGCAATATTAGTGCTACTGACAGGATTTTTATATTATCAAAAAGAAAAGAATACTACCCGTCAAGATAAATACAATGAACTGCAGGCAATAGCAATATTAAAATCCAATCAATTATCTCAATGGCACAAGGAACGGATGTCGGAAGCCCGATTCTTTTCAAGCGGTCAGCCATATACTGAACTTACAGACAAAATACTGAGAGGAGAAGAAGATAACAAGGAAAAGTACATTAAATCGCTCACGAGGATAATGAGCGACAATAGGTATGATAATATTTTTATGATTGATAAAAGCGGGAATCTTTTATTTAGTATAGTTCCCGGAGAAGTAATTATAGATTCTGTTTTAATTAACTTAGCAGAAGAGATAACTCATAAAAAGGAGATTTTAAAAAGGGATTTATACCATTCTAATGAGAATAAGAAAATATATCTTGACTTTCTTGCTCCTGTTCTAGATTATCAGGGTGAGGTCGGAGCAATTCTTGTTTTCAGAGTAAATCCTGCTGATTATTTATTTCCTCTAGTTGAGGATTGGCCAACTCCAAGTAAAACAGCTGAAAGTATTCTTGTACGCAGGGAAGGTGATAGTATAAGAGTTTTAAATAATATAAAGTATAAAGACAATTCAGGATTTGATATTTTAGAATCAACTGCAGGTAAGAATCTTCCTGCTGTTAACGCAGTTTTAGGAAGGACAGGGATTTTTGAAGGGATTGATTACGCAGGCAACAAGGTTTTATGTGACCTCTGTGCTATACCTATGACTTCATGGTATATGGTCACAAAACAAGACGATAGTGAAATATATAAAGATGTTAACAAACAAGCTGTTCTGATAATTTTAGTTATTTTATTAACCTTATTCTTTATAGGGGCTATACATGCCTGGATATACAGCAAAAATCAAAGGAATATTTATAAGGAGCTTCTGGAAAAAAGCTTTGCACTTAACCATTCACGTGGGGAATCGACTGCTATACTTTACAGTATTGGAGATGGTGTGATAACTACTGATATTGATGGGATAATAAAACAGATTAATCCTGTTGCAGAACGAATGACAGGGTTAAAAGAGAAGGAAGCTATCGGTAGAAATTTCAATGACGTAATTTCTATATTAAATGAGATATCAAAAGAAAAGGTTTTATGTCCGATAAGAGAAATTATCAAGAAAGGGAAAGCGGTAAGTGATCCGGGGCAAAATATTATTATTTCCCGGCAAGGTAAAGAAACTCCTGTTGATGAGAACTGTGCACCAATAAGAGATAGCGAAAATAATCTTTTAGGAGCAGTAATAATATTACGGGATCAGACAGAAGAAAGGGTTAAAAGGAAACTGATTGACACCAGACTTTGTTTTTATGAATTTGCAAGAACACATTCTCTTCAAGAAACGTTAACGTTTGTTTTAGATACTCTAGGAGAAATTGTTAACAGTCCAGCCGGATTTTTGTTTTTAATAGATGGAACTCAGAACAAATCATATTTTAAAGTCTGGTCTTCAGCAGTAATAAATGAGATGTGTGGAATTGAATTAACTGAAGATTTCAATGATATTCAACAATCAGGAGTATGGGCTGATAGTGTGAGGCTTAAAAAGATTGTTATACACAACGATTATGAAAGTCTTTCAAATAAGAAAGGGATGCCGGAAGGGCACATGAAGGTAATCAGAGAAATGGTAGTCCCGATAATTAGAGACGATAAAGTGACTATGTTATTGGGTATAGGTAATAAGCCAACTGATTATACTGAAGAGGATAGTGAAATTGTTAATTATCTTGCAGATATAGCCTGGGTTATTGCTGATCAGAAAATTAACGAAGAGAGGTTAAGGGAAAGTGAGAA
>CAYUEI010000446.1:0-2061 GCA_964443445.1 uncultured Prolixibacteraceae bacterium
TTAATGATGGTATTTATCAAATAATTAATACCCAAATCTTGTGGATGGTGTCTTGATACTTGATACTAATACGATAAAGACAACGGCAAAGGATATTGATATGGAAATGGAGTGGTGAGAGATGGGGAGTTGGGAAAGTAAAGGAAAATCATTTAACAACTTCTAGTAATTCCTTTACAATTTTAGGATGTAAACTTTTCCCAACATGAAAAGGGATAACTATTCTGATTTTTCCTTTTTCGTAAATACGGTGGCTTCCTTTGCTTCGAACAAAAACAAAACCGGAATTAAATAACAAGTGTTCTGCCTGCTTGGAATCAAAGACAGGTAATTTAGGCAACTTTCACCTCCAGTGTTGTTGTTAATATTTGACTGCTTAAAAGCTCTTCTATTTCCTCACGGGGAACTGTTTCCAAATAAAGATCAATGGCTTCTTTAATATTTTCCATGGCTTCTTCGAAAGTATCACCTTGCGAGTGGCACCCTGATAAACTGGGGGCATACACATAATACCCATGTTCATCTTTTTCAAAAACAATGTTTATCTTGTAATTCATTTGTTTTTATTTTATACAAAAATAGCAATTTTTAATTAACTCTTTTTGTTTGTGTCCCTTCTTTGATCTGATTTTTAATTGTTATTATAAATTAATCACATTTGAAAAATAGGACAATTGGAAGGTTCTATAGAGTGGAGATTAAAAAATTCCTTAAATTGATATGTTGGATTCCTTTGATTGAGTTTCCTGCAAATTCATCCATGGATATTACCATCTTTGGATAATTGTCTTTTATTTTTTCAAGATTGCCAAATTCACGATCATAAGTTGATTGATGTACCAATAAATAACATACCTGCACATATATAATATCACCTCTTCTGGTACAGACAAAATCAATTTCGTTCTGCCCAAGCTTACCAATTTTTACTTCATAGTCATTGTATAACAAATGGTTATATACGATGTTTTTCATCAGTTTTGAAATATCAGATTGCTTGAATTCAAAAATTGCATTTCGTAATCCTATGTCCTCAAAGAAATATTTGTCGCCTGTTTCAAATATCTTTTTACTTCCAATATTAGCCCTTCTTACTTTATGTATTAAAAATGCATTTGTAAGATGGTTCAAATAGCTGATTATTTGCGAAGATGCTATGTTTGTATTTTGCGATTTCAGATAGTCACTGATTTTTTTTGCTGAGAATAATTGTCCAATATTATCTGCAAGGAATAATACAAGGTTCTCTAGAAAAACACTATTTCTAACTTCATTTCTCATGATTATGTCTCGATAAACGATTGTATTATACACACCCTTAAGGTATCCGTATATAATCTCACTTTCAAGTTCCAGATGTCTTAGATATGGCAGACCGCCAAATTTCATAAATTTCATTAGTGATTCATTTGAATTCTCAAGTTTATGAAAAGTAAGAAACTCAGAATATGACAAACTATGCACCGGAATTTCAATAAAGCGACCACTGAGATAGGTTGAAAGTTCGCCTGATAATAAATTTGCATTACTGCCTGTACAATAAAGATCATAGGTAGGGTCGAGCAGCAAACTTCTCATCGCTTTTTCAAATTCTTTTATTTCCTGGATCTCATCAATAAAAATATAATTGCTGACACCCTTTACTGTATTTTCAATTACATAGGTGTTCAAATCAGAAGCAGACTTTATTTTATCAAAAGAAAGATCCTCTTTGTTAATATATACAATATTGGATTCAGGTTCGTTAATTGAAATTTGTTGCATCAATTGTTTGAGGATATAGCTTTTCCCTACACGGCGTTGACCAGTTAAAACCTTTATAAGTTGTTTTTTAATATAAGGTTGAATTTTATCCTGATACTTTTGTCTGAAAATAATTTCTTCTGGCATAAAAGTTTTTCTTATATGATACAAAGGTAAGATATTTTTATATATGTAGCACATGGACTACAAAAACAATAAAAATGTAATTATGTAGCATATAAACTACAAAATTGCATTATTGTTTTATCATAGACCGTTGCCTGAAGGCAACGGCAAAAGATAATTGTTTTTAACTAA
>CAYUEI010000447.1:0-2057 GCA_964443445.1 uncultured Prolixibacteraceae bacterium
TAATCATCGCCAAAGATGCTAAGCTTTTCTCTTAACCCTGCTGCTGTTTGTGTTATAAAAGGAACAAGATTTGCAGGAATGCCAAGAGGAAGCTCTCCTATCAAAGCTGAAGGGTGTGCACCTATCGGATTGAAATATCTTAATGAAATGGCTTTTAATTCAGGAGTTACAGCTATGGTGTCACGAATTATTTCTTCACAAATCTGTTTTGTATTTCCATAGGGTGAACTTGCTTCTTTTATTGGAGATGCTTCTGTAACAGGCAATTTGTCAGGCTCCCCGTAAACAGTACACGATGATGAAAAAACAAGATTAGGAACGTTATGCTTTTTCATACATTCCAAGATATTCATAAGGGAAACAAGGTTATTACGGTAGTATAACAATGGTTTTTCTACCGATTCCCCTACAGCTTTACTTGCTGCAAAATGAATAATAGAATCGATGGCCGGGTATTTTTCAAATAAAGAATCGGTCTTTTGTGAATCTTTTAAATCGATGTTTTCAAATATTGGCCTTACTCCGGTTATTTGTTCTATCCCATTCAGAACATCATCGGAAGAATTGGAAAGGTCGTCGGCAATAATAGTTTCAAAGCCTTCATTGATAAGTTCCACAACTGTATGTGAACCTATATAGCCCATTCCTCCTGTCACTAAAACTTGTCTGCGCATAGTTTATAAATATTTTTGAGCTACAAAAATAGCAAATATATTTTCTAACAACTTCAATTTTCTGATAACTACAGCTATCATAGTACTGTAATTTATTGTTTTAAAAAATTACTTTTGAGAATAACAAAATTTACTTACTTTTGAATTTCACAACTGAAGCGTAATGAATATTTCCGGTTACATACATACACTCTTGAAATTCAATGAATGCGTCATAATTCCTGACTTCGGGGGATTTATTTCAAGCTATGTTCCTGCTCGTTTCGACAGAAAAAAGAATGTCTTCTTACCACCTTCAAAGGAAATAACTTTCAATTCGAAGATCGTAAAGAACGACGGATTATTGATTAACCATATTGTTGAAAAAGAAGGAATCGGATATCACGATGCCCGTATGGCAATTGATAACTGGGTTGAGAATACAATGAAATCGTTGTACGATGGCAATGAAGTTTCATTTGAAGGAGCAGGCACCTTAAGCATGGACCGCCATGGCTCTTTTATTTATATCCCGGGTTCTGATAACAAGCTTACTGATGCATTTGGACTGGAAGAACTGAATGTTAAGCATATTGCTTTAACCGCTCCAAAAGAAATCAAACAGCGTCCTGCTGTCAGGGCAATAAGCTATAGGGCAAATATTGGCAAGGTTGCTGCAGGGATTGCTTTACTTGTCACCCTTTCTCTTATACCTATAAGGAAAGGCAATTTTGAATTTTTATCATCAGTTGTCAATACTCCTTCTTTGATTAAGAGTACAGAAGTTGTTCAGACTGATAATCAGGAAAAGAAAAACGTTACTGAGGAAGTTACTGCAGAAGTAGTTCCCCAGCCTGAAGTTAAACCTTATATACTTGTTGGTGGCAGTTTTCAGTATTATGAAAATGCCCATAACTTTGAATTGGAATTAAGAATCAACGGACATCATCCTGAAATTATCAAGCAGGACAATGGTCTTTACAAAGTGGCTATAGATTCATATACTGACAAAGATGAAGCTCTGCTCGCCATGAAGGACTTCAGGAATAACCACGCAAATATCAATGCTTGGGTAAGCAGAAGATAAGAAATGGCTTACTGAGTCACCAATCTATTCAAGATTTATAAAGATTAAATATAAATTCAAATAAAACCCGGAGCAAAATATTGTTCCGGGTTTTATTTTATAAGTTAATTATAACACAATCTTCTCTGTCACAACTTTATCATTTTCTGTCTTAACCCTCATAAAGTAAACTCCACCCTTTATCCCTTCAGATGGAATATCCACCTTTGAAGATTTTATATTTCTCCATTTCCGGATAACTCTTCCTGATGAATTAATAAGCGATATTTCCTTAACCACCTCTTTTGATTGAATATTAATGTTCCGAGACTGCTCAT
>CAYUEI010000448.1:0-2018 GCA_964443445.1 uncultured Prolixibacteraceae bacterium
GCATTTTGGCATGTTAAAGGAATAAATTCCAAGCAGGAATGAAGCTACAGCAGCAACATATAATTGACCCGGCCCTTCTTTGAGCTTGAAAAGATCAACTACCCACATAGCTATGATAAAACCTATCGTTCCCCAAACCCTGATAGGAGGAAAATCTTTAACAACATTGAATTTCTTCTTCTCGAGAACATTGTACGATACTGAATTGTTAAGGGCAATAGTTGGCATATATACCATTGAATATAAAAGCATTATCCAATAAAGCCGGTTGTAGTCAGTCTCTGTTGACGCCCAGTAAAGAAGTCCCGCACCAATGATATGACAGTTGGCCAGTACCCGTTCAGTATTTATCCATCTGTCGGCTACTATACCAAGCAGAGCCGGCATGAATAAAGAAGCTATTCCCATTGTAGCATAAATACTACCAACCTGTACTCCCGTAAAACCTAAGGTGTTAAACATGTAACCCCCAAAGGATATCAACCAACATCCCCAAATAAAAAACTGAATGAAGTTGAGAATTGTTAACTGGATTTTTATTTTCATACTTAATTACCTGTTTTCCGTCTTGAAATTTCGTCCCTGATTTCTGATGCAGCTTCATATTTTTCTTCTCTTACAGCATCATGCAGTAACTGTTCCAGTTCTTCGACAGAATAAAGTTCATATTTATTTTTGCGGGAATCGGGCTCTTCTTTCTCTCTGACAGTACTTTCTTCATATTCATCAGCAACGTCGATGACGATACCTGCTTTGGAAAGAATTTCTTCGGTTGTGAATATGGGACATCTGAATCTCAATGCTAAAGCAACAGCATCAGATGTTCTTGAGTCAATTGCTATTCTTGTTCCATTTTGCTCACATACTAATTCAGAGAAAAATATCCCCTCTTCGAGTTTGTATATAATAACTTCAATAAGTTCTATTTGAAATGCCTGGGCAATATTTTTAAATAAATCGTGAGTCAGAGGCCGTGGAGGATGAAGTCCCTCAAGCTGTATGGCAATTGATTGAGCTTCTACCGGGCCAATAATTATTGGAATTCTTCTGTCTCCGTTTTCTTCAGCCAGAACGAGGGCATAAGCTCCGGTTTGAGTCTGACTGACGGACAATCCCAGTACATTTAGTTTAATTTTGAGCATATTGCAATTTGACAACGTGTAATTTTCAGTAAAAACAAAGATAGAAATTGTTTTTGCTTTGTATAATATTTTAAAGGTTAATTCACTTAACAATGTTTTTTTAAAAGATTAAAAAAGAAGCATTTTTAATTATAATTATTTGGCAATCATCTAAAATTATATACTTTTGCAGTCCGAAAGTTTTCGAGCAGGCTCAATAAGATAAGTAAGAGAGTACTTACGCCTGCCGGAAGAAAATGAAAAGTCAGAATTAACATGTTTGCAATTATTGATTTTGGCGGTTTCCAGTACAAAGTAGAAAAAGACAGTAAATTGTTTGTTAACCGTCTGGAAACTGAAGAAGGACAAACCTTCGACATTGATAAAGTTCTTTTGATTGATAACGATGGTGTAGTAAAAGTAGGCACACCGGTAGTAGAAGGTGCAAAAGTAACAGCTAAGGTTCTTGAACACTTAAGAGGTGATACTGTTATAGTTTTCAAGAAAAAACGTAGAAAAACCTACAGAAAGAAAAACGGTCACCGTCAATATCTTTCACAGATTCAAATTCAGGAAATTATAGGATAACGAAAAAAATTAAATACCATGGCTCATAAGAAAGGTGTAGGTAGTTCAAAGAACGGCCGCGAATCGGAAAGCAAACGCTTAGGCGTTAAAATATGGGGCGGACAGTCAGCTAAAGCTGGCAATATATTAGTCCGTCAGCGTGGTACACAACATCATCCGGGTGAAAATGTAGGTATCGGAAGAGACCATACATTATTTGCATTGATTGATGGAACTGTTGTTTTCAAGAAAAGACAAAAAAACAGATCATTTGTTTCTGTTGAACCTTTTGCTGAAAATTAATTCAAAAGAAGATATGAAAAAAGGCTG
>CAYUEI010000449.1:0-1994 GCA_964443445.1 uncultured Prolixibacteraceae bacterium
ACTTACCGTCGTTTTTCCTTGTTTCACGGGTTTCTGTGAAAAAATATGATTTTTCTCACCTTAAATTGCAACCCATATTGAAAAATGTTTGTCTATAAGGAAAACCACGATAAGGGAAAAATACTTGTCAGGTTTCATATAAGTAAATAGCCACATAATAAGAGTTCAACTGATTAAAATTGATTAAAAATGGAAAGCACAACCTTTAATTTAAAATCTTATTCAGACACAGCAGTGTTAGAAGCAGAAAGAAGCCAGGTCACACGGACACCGAGGATCATCAGTCACAGAAACATTTCGATAGTTTATATCGATTTCTCAGGACTAAGGAAAGAAGAAGAAATCTATGATGCAATGGAAAATGCTCAAAGATTTGTAAGAAGTCATTACTCTAAAAGTCTCTATACCCTAACTAACTTATCGGGAATGCATTTTAATACAGATGTTTATTCCAGATTTGTTGAATACGCTAAAGGCAACACCCCTTATGTAAAGGCAAGTGCTGTAGTTGGTATGATGGGATTGATGCAAATCTTTTACAATTCCTTCCTCCGTCTCACCGGCAGAAAGGTAAAAGTATGTACTACTGAACTGGAAGCAAAAGAATATCTCGCAAGCATTTAAAAACTTTCATAATTCATTAAATTTTCAAGAATCCATTGTCTTTTCGATAATGGATTCTTTTTTTTCCCTAAAAAATGATATTTTAGGAGAAATCATAAGATAACCTAAATAAAATGCTTTTTCAAACCTTCAGACCTTCTGAAATCCTTAAACCTTTTGTTGAGGAATATATTACCATGAAAGATGATAATATATCCGGGCAATTCGCTACAGATAAGAACATTCCGAGAATTGGAGGAGCAATAGTATTCAACTTTGGCGATACTCCTGAATTGATTAAAGGAGACATTTCTGTTAAGCTTCCTCAGATTTTCATATTTGGACAGCAGGACAGATTTAAAGTTCTTAAACCGGGAAACAACCCCGATGTTCTTATTGCACGTCTTAGGCTTACTGCAATATTTCATCTTTTTAACTTCTCACCCGAAAAAATAAATGGTAAATATATCGATGCCCGGAAGATTGATGGTGCCGGCATTACTGTGTTATATGAAGAGATGAAGCAACAGCCCGAAGTTGAATCAAGGATAACTATATTGGAAAAATACCTGTTCAACCGACTTCTAAAGGCCAGGGAAGATAAGAACTACCACATGATAAACTCAGTTATCGATAAGATAGTAGAAAGCATGGGGTGTATTCAAATCTCTGAACTCCGCGATATATTCAGTGTTGAAGAAAGAACACTAAGGAGAAACTTTGTTGCCCAAACAGGTTTCACACTGAAAAAATACATCAGGCTTGTTAAGTTCAACTTCATAGTTAAGGAGCTGATTGACAATCCTGAAACAGAAATGATAGACATTGCGACACGCTACGGATATTTCGATCAGACACATTTTATAAAGGAATTCAAGCAGTTTTTCGGAGAGACTCCCCACACCTTTTTAAAGCGTGATAAGCAAAGTGTTTTACTGCTTTCAGCATTTTCATAAAAATTGACCGTTTTTTACGATGTTTATTTTTCAGCCCTTTGTAACATTGATGTCAGATATCTGATACCCTTTGTCCTTTAATAAATCAGGTATTGATTACTTTAAAATATATTTCTTCCCTTTCATGATGGAGTGGCTTTTAGGAAACTTGAAGCCACTTTTGATTTTTTATAACCCGTGCCTGAGAACCTCTTCAACGGTGGCTGAGCCTGCCGAAGCCCCGAAGCAGAAAGCTCCTTTCAAATAGGGGGCATTGCGAGTCCCTACCTAATGAAATTAGGAACAATGTGAATATGACAGGGAGAAAGCTGTCGAATTAATAAAATATTATACTGTTGTCGCGACGCGACTTGAATCAGGGAGTGGTGTTGCAATATGCTACCATACTGTCGTCCCGATGGGACTCAAAAAAGCCCTGGAAGGGCGACAGTATGG
>CAYUEI010000450.1:0-1983 GCA_964443445.1 uncultured Prolixibacteraceae bacterium
AAGAAATACAAAAGATATTGATAATGTCTGAAAACGAAAGAATAATTCAAATTAACATCGAGGAGCAAATGAAATCAGCATACATTGATTATTCGATGTCTGTTATAGTTTCACGAGCCTTACCTGATGTACGCGACGGTTTTAAACCTGTTCATAGAAGGGTGTTGTTCGGAATGAATGATCTGGGTGTTGCATCCGGTAAGCCATTTAAAAAATCGGCCAGAATAGTAGGAGAAGTATTAGGTAAGTATCATCCTCACGGTGATTCATCAGTTTATGGAACAATGGTAAGGATGGCTCAGAATTGGTCGTTGAGGTATCCTTTGGTAGATGGTCAGGGAAACTTTGGATCTGTAGATGGAGATAGTCCTGCAGCAATGAGGTATACAGAAGCCAGGCTTTCAAAAATAGCAGAAGAGACTTTATCTGATTTGGAAAAAAACACGGTTGAATTTCAGCCTAACTTTGATGAATCATTAAAAGAACCGACAGTACTTCCAACCCGAATTCCAAATCTTCTTGTAAACGGAGCTTCCGGAATTGCAGTAGGAATGGCGACAAATATGCCGCCTCATAATCTTGCCGATACAATAGATGCAATAATTGCATATGTAAATGATAATACAATAGAAATTGACAAGCTAATAGAAATAATCAAAGCTCCTGATTTTCCAACAGGAGGAATGATATATGGATATCAGGGTGTCCGGGAATCATATCATACAGGAAGGGGTAGGATAGTAGTCAGGGGGAAAGCGCACATTGAAACAACTTCAAACGGTAGAGAAAAAATAATCATTTCAGAAATCCCATATCAAGTAAACAAAGCTGAGTTAATAATAAAAATAGCAGAACTTGTTATTGAAAAGAAAATAGAGGGGATTTCAAATGTAAACGATGAATCCGACAGAACAGGTATGCGCATTGTAATTGACATCAAAAAAGATGAAATTTCAAATGTAGTATTAAACAAATTATATAAATATACCTTACTTCAATCGGCATTCAGTGTAAACAACATTGCGCTCGTAAAAGGTAGACCTAAGCTCCTTAATCTTAAGCAATTAATTAAATACTTTGTAGAACACAGGCATGATGTTGTTATACGAAGGACTAGATTTGAACTAGATCAGGCAGAGAAAAGAGCACATATTCTTGAAGGATTGATTATTGCAAGTGATAACATAGATGAAGTAATTGCAATAATACGTTCATCGGGTAATCCTGATGAAGCAAGGGAAAGATTGATGGATAGGTTTTCTCTTACTGAGATTCAAGCAAGAGCAATTGTTGAGATGAGGTTAAGGCAACTTACCGGACTTGAGCAAGAAAAGCTTCGTGCTGAATATGAGGAATTGCTTAAACTCATTGAGCATTTGAAAGAAGTTTTAGAAAATGAATCTATGAGGATGGATATTATTAAAACAGAGCTTCTGGAGGTAAAAGAAACATACAAAGATGAAAGAAGAACTGAAATAGTACCTGATGCTGAAGAATTTATGCCTGAGGACTTCTATGCGGATGATGAAATGCTGATTACAATTTCCCATTTAGGATACATAAAAAGAACACCTCTTACAGAATTCAGGACACAGGGCAGGGGAGGAGTAGGTTCAAAAGGTGGATCCACAAGAGACGAAGATTTTCTGGAACACATGTTTTCAGCAACAATGCATAATACCCTTCTTTTATTTACAGAAAAAGGTAAATGTTTCTGGTTAAAAGTATATCAGATACCAGAAGGTTCAAGGACATCCAAAGGAAGAGCAATACAAAATTTACTGAATATAGAACAGGATGATAAAGTAATGGCTTATATAAATGTAAGTACTTTAGATGATCTAGACTATATAAATAACAACTATATTATACTTTGCACAAAAAATGGTGTGATTAAAAAGACTTCCCTGGAAGCATATTCTCGTCCACGTCAAAATGGAGTAAACGCGATTACTGTAAGGGAAGGAGACCAGTTATTAGGGG
>CAYUEI010000451.1:0-1968 GCA_964443445.1 uncultured Prolixibacteraceae bacterium
ATGGATATAAATTTCACATTTTCTGATACCATTGCCGGATATATTACCGATTTTAATTTAAGCGACCGGTCTTTTAAATTAAAAACTTCGGATAACAGAGAGTTTAAGGCTTATTTGGCCGATACTTGTTATGCGAGATATGTTCGCAATCTGAATGAAGGTTATCAGGATGCTACCGGAGATATCAATAAATTATTGGCTTTACCTCGTCAGATGGTCTTCGCTTACGGAACATTCTATCCGGGAACTGACTCTTCTGAACGTGTTTTCCAGGCTCAATGGCTGGTTTTCCCTGGCAAAGGCCCTGGAATTTATAGACACGAAGAGCCTGATTGGTGGATTAATCAAATTGATTCTATAGGGCATAGCTATCTAAACTGGCAATTTAATCATCCTCAAGAACCAATAGATTACGATAAATACCGAACTATGTTGCATCTTGGTGGAGCAAAAAAAGGCGACTTTCTACAAGAAACAGATACAATCTCTCGGTTAATATTCGGTTTCGCTTCAGCATATCTCCTCACCGGGAAAGATGAATTTCTTGAAGGTGCAGAAAAAGGAACTGAATATCTTCGCGAACATATGCGCTTTTATGATGCTGATGATGACATAGTTTACTGGTATCATGGACTTAAAGTGGAAGGGGAAAAGGAAACGAAATTATTGACTTCAGAATTTGGTGACGACTATGACTCAATCCCAATGTATGAACAGATATACGCTCTTGCTGGTCCAACACAAACAATGCGTATAACCGGTGATCCTAAAATCATGTCCGACATAGATAAAACTCTTTCTTTATTCGAGAAATTCTATAAAGACAATGAAAATGAAGGCTATTTTTCACATATTGACCCAATTACTTTAGATCCAAGAGCTGATTCTCTGCAACACAATAGAGCTCGTAAAAACTGGAACTCCGTTGGCGATCATGCCCCGGCTTATCTGATTAATCTCTATCTGGCAACCGGTGATCCTAAACATGCTGAATTTTTGGAGTATACATTCGATACTATAACAAAATACTTTCAGGATTATGAAAATAGTCCTTTCGTACAGGAGAAATTTTTTGAGGACTGGAGCAAAGATCAAAGTTGGGGATGGCAACAAAATAGAGCTGTTGTTGGTCACAACCTGAAAATTGCCTGGAATCTCATGCGTATGCAATCATTGAAACCAAAACAGGAATACATTGATTTTGCTCGAAAAATTGCTGAATTAATGCCTGAATATGGATGCGACCGACAACGTGGTGGTTGGTATGACGTGGTCGAACGTATCCAAAAACCTGACGGTATTCATCACGAATTTGTATGGCACGACCGAAAAGCATGGTGGCAACAGGAACAGGCAATATTGGCTTATCTTATCATGCATGGTATTCTAAAAGATGACGAATACAATAAATTCGCCCGCGAAGTATCAGCTTTCTATAATGCTTTCTTCCTCGACAGCGACGATGGTGGTGTTTATTTTAATACTCTTGCAAATGGTCTTCCTTATCTTTTAGGAAATGAACGTTTTAAGGGAAGTCATTCTATGAGCGGATATCACAGTATGGAGCTTTGCTATTTATCGGCTACCTACATTAATCTGTTGATTGCCAAACAGCCTCTGTTCATGTACTTCAAACCACTACCTAACGGTTTTAAAGATAATATTCTAAGAGTGTCACCGGATATTCTTCCTGAAGGCAGTGTTTTTATTGAAGAGTGCTATATCGACGATCAGCCTTACTCTGATTTTGATGCATACAAATTAACTGTTAATCTGCCCAAAACAGATAAACAAGTAAGGGTGAAAGTTAAGATTTCACCTAAAACATGGTTGGATTAAATATAAAACATTGAATGTGTATAAATAACAAGAAATGAATGTAAATATTAATACAAACGGAAACATTGTTATAATTTCAATTGAGGGAAGTATCGATAGTAAAACAGCTGGAGAACTTCAGTCTCAAAT
>CAYUEI010000452.1:0-1959 GCA_964443445.1 uncultured Prolixibacteraceae bacterium
CTAACTAAACTATGAACAGCCGGGTTATCAAAAGATAACCCGCTTTTTTTTATCATATTTCAACATTAAAAAATAATCAGAACGTTGCCGGATAGCAAGAATTTCGACCCATCGTCATTGCGAGCGAAGCGTGGCAATCTGTTGGAAGTATCGTCATTGCGAGCGAAGCGCGGCAATCTGTTGGAAGTATCGTCATTGCGAGGAGGAACGAAGGTTAATTCGAGACTCGTAATGGCGTTATTATCAACAGATTGCTTCGTCGTTCCTCCTCGCAATGACGGTTAATTCGGGACTCGCAATGACGGTTAATTCGGGACTCGGAATGACGGTGAATTCGCGGCTCGGAATGGCGTGCTAACCAGTGTACCCAAGGTATAACCCGCTTTTTTTTATCATATTTCAACATTTAAAATAGTTACAATAATTGTTTATCTTGCAATTAAAATAAATTATTCAGAAGATGGTTCCATTTGAGATTGACAACTATACAATAATAACCCGGCTGGTATTCAGTCTGATAGCAGGAGCAGTTATAGGGCTGGAACGTGAAGCCCACAAACAACCGGCTGGTTTAAAGACTCATATGCTTATATGTCTTGGTTCAACATTAATCATGCTTCTTTCAATATATATTCCATTCACCTATAACACTACTCAAACGGGTGATCCGGGCAGGATTGCCGCGCAAGTAATAACCGGAGTCGGGTTTATAGGAGCTGGGGCAATTTTAAGGATGGGTATCAATGTAAGGGGATTAACAACTGCGACCTCGATATGGGCAATAGCAGCTGTCGGGCTTGCAATTGGAGCCGGAATGTATTTTGCTGCATTAATAGCTGTTGTTTTAATTTTAATTGTTTTGATAGTTGTTGAGCAGCTTGAGAATCATTTCTTTACTCCTTTGAGTGTAAAAATACTAACCATCAAATCATCATCCCGGGAGACAGATGAAAAGGTCAAGGCGATATTACATCAAAATCACTTTAGAGTTTTAGATACCAATCCAACCTATATCAAGCCAGGCACCTTCATTTACAGTTACAAACTGAATGCACCTTCAAGTGCAAAATGGAGTTTGCTTACCGGGAAATTGTATGAAAATGATTTAGAAATTCTTGAAATAGAATTTTCTGATCCTAAGATTTAAAGCACTTTTTTCAGTTTTTCAAGCAGTCCGCTACAAGCATCTTCTATAAGATCAAGAACATATTTAAATCCTTCATTTCCCGCATAATAAGGATCAGGGATTTCTTTATCGTAGTGATCTGATAGGAATTGAGACATTCTGTAAATCTTTTTATAGTCGGAATCGTTTACTGATGACGATTTCAAATCTGAAATATTCTGATTGTCCATTCCTATAATCATGTCGAATTCACTGAAGTCCTTATGGGGATTGAATTTCCTTGAAATACTATCAATCACGTAACCTCTATCCAAAGCATGACGAATCATTCTTTGGTCGGCCTTTTCTCCTGAATGAACCCCAATAATACCGGCTGAGTCAATGGATATTTTATCACTCATTCCTTCCTTTTCAACCAAAGATTTAAAAACAGCTTCAGCAGCCGGAGACCTGCATATATTACCAAGACAAACAAAAATAACTTTCATTGGAAAAAGTATTAAATTGTAATTAGTGCGGCCAAAATAAAATAATATTCTCACATAAAAAGATCTTATTAGAAATTAAAAAGAATTCAGGGCTTATTTTTAAAAAATTATTATTCAAATGAAAAGATTTCATGAAAAGTGTCATACTTATCTCAATTTTTTTATCTTAGAGTCATGAAATATTTGTTTTTAAGAAACGAGTAATTTTAAAAATGTTTGTCTTTTTTTAGTTGTATTAATCGATCAACCTAAATACAGACAATTTGCCTAACTATAAATTTATAGACTTATGAATTACTTCATTTTAATACCTGTAGCAGCAATAGCTGCTTTACTGTTTGCCTT
>CAYUEI010000453.1:0-1944 GCA_964443445.1 uncultured Prolixibacteraceae bacterium
CCTTATAAAGGTAAAGGTATTAAGTTTGTTGGTGAAGAGATCAGACGTAAAGCTGGTAAATCAGCCAGTTCAAAATAACGTTTAATTTTAATAATCATGGCTTTAACAAAGCAAGAAAGAAGAGATAGAATTAAGAAGAGAATACGCAAGGTCGTAAACGGAACTCCTGAAGCCCCACGTTTAAGTGTTTTCAGGAGCAACAAACAAATCTACGCACAAATAGTAGATGATATTTCCGGTAAGACCTTAACATGTGCATCTTCTTTAGAAAAAGATATTGTAAGTGCTACAGGAACAAAATCCGAAAAGGCAGCCTTAGTTGGTAAATTAATAGCTGACAAGGCAAAAGCAATCAATATCGAAAGAGTTGTATTCGATCGTAACGGATATCTATATCACGGGAGAGTTAAATCAGTTGCTGATGCAGCCCGTGAGGGAGGCCTTAAATTCTAAGAATTATGACAGGAAATATTAAAAAAGTTAGAACCAGCGATTTGGATTTGAAAGATCGGTTAGTAGCAATTAACCGTGTTACCAAGGTTACTAAGGGAGGTCGTACCTTCAGTTTTTCTGCAATTGTTGTTGTCGGTAACGAAGATGGCATTGTAGGATGGGGTCTGGGCAAAGCTAGTGAGGTAACTACTGCAATTGCAAAAGGTGTTGATGCTGCTAAGAAGAATCTGGTAAAGATTCCTGTTATAAATGGAACTATACCTCATGATCAGGAAGCAAAGTTTGGTGGTGCAAGAGTGTTATTGAAACCTGCATCACATGGTACCGGAGTAAAAGCCGGAGGTGCTATGCGTGCCGTTCTTGAAAGTGTAGGGGTACATGATATCCTGGCAAAATCAAAAGGATCATCAAATCCTCATAACCTGGTAAAAGCAACGTTCAATGCATTACTTGAATTGAGAGATGCTTATTCAGTTGCAGAACAACGTGGAGTTTCACTTGATAAAGTATTTAAAGGATAATTATGTCGAAAATCAAGATTACTCTGGTAAAAAGCTTCATAGGTTCGACAAAACGTCAGAAGCTTACTGTAGAAGCGTTAGGCTTGAAAAAGCTTAACCATACAGTAGAACATGAAGCTACTCCTCAGGTTTTGGGGATGGTAAGAAAACTCAACCATTTGGTAAAGGTTGAAGAAATCTAATCTTATAAAAAACTTTAGATTATGAATCTTAGCAAGTTGAAACCCGCAGAAGGGTCGACACATAAAGAAAAAAGAATAGGTCGTGGACAAGGATCCGGACATGGCGGAACATCTACTCGTGGGCATAAAGGTGCAAAATCGAGATCAGGATTTTCCAAAAAAGTTGGATTCGAAGGTGGACAGATGCCTATTCAACGTGTAGTTCCTAAATTTGGTTTTACAAATATCAACCGTAAGGAATACAAAGCTATTAACCTTGACACAATACAGCAACTAGCTGACAAGTACAACATTTCTGCTATTGATATTTCAGTATTGGAGATGCATGGATTAGTTGGCAAGAATGATAGAGTCAAGATTCTTGGCAATGGAGAGTTGAAAGCCAAATTAGATGTAAAAGCGAATGCTTTTTCAAAAAGTGCTAAAGAAGCAATTGAAAATTTACAAGGTACAACCGAAATCATCTAAGCCTTAAATGGTAAAGATGAAACTAAAAAAAATTAACTTATGAAGAAGTTAATCGAAACCCTAAAGAACATTTTTAAGATTGAGGACCTGAGGTCCAGGTTAGGAATCACCTTTTTTTTGATTCTTATATACCGTCTAGGGTCGTATGTAGTATTGCCTGGTTTAGACCCGGCACAGTTAGGTGCCCTCAAATCTCAAACAAAAGATGGTTTGTTAGGTTTGCTTGATATGTTTTCAGGCGGAGCTTTTTCGAATGCATCTGTTTTTGCTTTAGGGATTATGCCTTATATTTCAGCTTCGATTGTTGTACAGCTATTGAC
>CAYUEI010000454.1:0-1938 GCA_964443445.1 uncultured Prolixibacteraceae bacterium
CTTTTGCCGGAATTACAATCTGGCATCCGGGTTCTATTTCAGGATATATTGGCCAAATTACATTGCTTGTTACTTTTGTGGTACCGTCGCAATAAATGACAAAAACTTTGCTTTTATCGGCTTTATCTCCAAATCCCCCGTTTCGTTTCACATAGTATCTCAAAGTTTGACCTGCCTCATAAGCTAATCCTATCGGGTTTCTGATTTCTCCTGAAATACGCACCTCCTGTGAAAATTCAGGTATATTTATCTGATCACCATCTTTAAGAAGATAATCGAATTCTGTACCCGGATTTTTTAATACATTTTCTAACCTTAATTCAAGTTGTGAGTTGCTTATCTGACTTTCAACTTTTACCAACAGACTGTCCTCTATTGCAGTTTGCAAAACATCAATATTCTGCTTAGCCTGCATGTTTGTTCGTTTCATATTTGCACCTTTTACAAAAGCATTAGGCATCAATCCACCTGCTCTTTTTATAAGGTCTGAAACACGTTCATTCTTCGATACAATACTGTATGAACCGGGATAACGCACTTCTCCTGAAATGTGAACTGTTCGCTGTACATGGTACGATGGTGCCCTGCGAATATTGACATAATCGAAGGGTTCAAGAGTAAAATGGTCTCCTTCTTTTTCTAGATTCAGGTTCCTGTCGATATTGAACTGATATAATTTTACAAGTTCATCGAGTATCTGGTTAGATTCATCGTAATTATGTCTTCGTGCAAGTTCGACAAACGATTCGCTTGCTGCTTCATTAAATCCCCCTGCAATTAAAATAAGGTCTTTTATTGTCATGTTGTCGGCATAATCATATTCCCCGGGTTTCTGAACCTCCCCGAATATCTGGATTGTCCTTTTTTCTTTCATCTTATGAATGTCCTGAATTATGACCTGGTCTTCACGTTTCAGCTGAATATCGTTTATCCCTGCCTTAGCTTCATCAACATCAAAAGAAAGGGTCATTGGTGTCAGGTTGTCCTGCTGACGAAGTATAATACCCCTGTTGAAATAATTTTCTTTAACGCCCTGTGCTTTTTTTATTAATCCCGAAAGAGTAAGACCTTCAGTGAGTTCATAAACCCCCGGCCTGTAAATTGCACCTGTTATACCAATCCTGTTTTCGTACCTGTTAATTATTTCTGATGCAACTATAGAATCACCATTTTGGCAGATAAAACTATCATAAATTGACTGAGAGATGTCGAGTACTTTCTTTTCTTTATCGGTTATTCTGGTAATTGAAAGTTGCGATTTATAGGCGTTATCTCCAAAGCCACCTGTATATTTCAATAAGTCTGACATTTTTTCATTTTCAGTAAGCTCAAAATATCCGGTACGTTTGAAAGCCCCTTCGGCCATTACCCTTTTGTTGTAAACGGGTACAAAAATGATATCCTGCTCTCTCAACTGAATGTTTGATAGGGTATTGGCATTAATGATATAATCATAAACATCAATTGTCTTTATGATCTTATTATCGCGTATAACTTGTATGTTTCTGAACGAACCGTTTTCATTTGGCCCACCTGAAAGATATAGGGCATTGAAAGCTGAAGCAGTAGAGGGTAGGGTATAGGTGCCCGGAAACATTACGTCGCCTATTACATTTACTTTTATGGAGCGCAGATTGCTGATTGAGACATCGGCATAAGTATTTGGATATGTACCTCCTATTCCCTGATAAATACTAATCAGGCGTTTAATTATCAGGTCTTTGGCTTTCGAAAATTCCATCCCTGAAATATATATAGCTCCAAGATCGGGGATGTTGATTGCTCCGTTTCGCTGAACCTTCAGTTGATATGTCTTTTGACTTGCACCCCAAACTGAAATAATCAGTTCATCGTCGATTCCAAGAGTATAATTTTGAGGGGTTGGGATGTTTACCTGAGGTTCGAAGGAAAGCTTTTCAGAATTAAACAGATGAAAGC
>CAYUEI010000455.1:0-1937 GCA_964443445.1 uncultured Prolixibacteraceae bacterium
GCAACACCAAAAAACAAAACACTTGAAACATTTGGCGTAAAATCGGCAGAAACCTACACAGATGAAAACGGAGAAATAAAACAGAAATTCTATGCTTTTCATGTATACAGCATGAAACAAGCCATCGAAGAGGAATTTATTCTGGATGTATTGAAGAATTACACTACCTACAATTCGTTTTACAAGCTCATTAAAGCAGTCGAAGATAATCCGGAATTTGATACAAAACAGGCACAGAAAAAATTAAGAGCTTACGTTGAAGGCCATGAATTCGCCATAACTGAAAAAACAAAAATAATGATTGACCACTTCCATAGGGATGTCAGGTATTTGATAAACGGAGAAGCAAAAGCAATGGTAGTAACCAAAAGCATAGAATGTGCCATTAAATACAAACATGCATTTGATGCTTACTTAAACGAAATAAAATCGCCATTCAAGGCTATTGTTGCATTTTCAGGATCCAAGAATCTAGAAGGTATTGAATACAATGAGGTAGCAATGAACAGCTTCAAGTCTTTTAAAACTGATATTCCTAAAAACTTTAAGAAAATTGAATACCGCTTTTTGATAGTTGCCGAAAAATACCAGACAGGTTTTGATGAACCCTTATTACATACCATGTACGTTGATAAGAAACTGGCAGGAGTGCAGGCAGTTCAAACACTTTCAAGGCTTAACAGAGCAAAAAAACCTCACAAAAAGGACACGTTTGTATTAGACTTTTTCAACGAAGCAGAAGAAATTCAGGAAGCTTTTAATCCATATTACACAGCAACAATTTTAAGCGAAGAAACCAATCCGAACAAACTCAACGATTTAGTTGATTCAATGGAAGTCTTTGAAATATATAGCAATTATCAGATAGATGATTTCTTTGAAAAATATATAGAAGGTGAAGAACGAACAAAACTTGATCCGATTATTGACAGATCAGCAGAAATTTTCAAAAATATTTTAACTAAAGATCAGCAAATTGATTTCAAGGCAAAAGCAAAATCCTTTTTGAGGGTTTATAGTTATCTGGGTAAAATACTCGATTTCAATAATCATAGTTGGGAAAAACTATTTTGGTATTTAAAATATCTTGTTCCCAAATTATATATTGAACAAACAGACGATTTAGCCGAAGGCATTTTAGAAAGCATTGACATGGACAGTTACCGTCCTTCAAAACAAACAACTCAGGATATAACTTTAGAGCCTGAGCCGGGAGAAGTTGACCCTATTCCTGTAGACGTGAGAGGTGGCACACAAGAACCTGAATTAGATACATTGGAAAATATATTGAGTGCTTTCAATCAGCGATTTGGTGATATAGAATGGTCGGACCAGGACAAGGTCAGAAAGATCCTTACTCAACAGTTGCCCGAAGAAATGAAAGCTAATAAGGAAATTATGGATGCAATCAAGTATTCGGATAAACAAAATGCCAAAATCACATCAGATAAGAAGCTTGAAGAACTAGTACAACAATACCTTTTCAGCCAAACAGAAATATTCAAAAAATTTACTACAGACAAGGATTTTCAGAGAAAATACAAAGAATTTATCTTTGATACTTTAGTAGATGCTAATAAACAAACTGGAATCAATCTTTGAAAATTAGTCATTGAAAGTTTTACATATAAGCTTATACCCTTCAACGGTGGTTGAGCCAATCGAAGCCCTGCTGCGCGTTGTTGGACGACTGCATCGTCAGTTGGTGCTGCGCACGTTATCGCTTCACTCTGTTAAACAGCTGCGCTGCTGTTGATTTCATGATTGGTAGCGTAGTACTTCTAAAGAGATGTAAATACCTCTATTTAAAAAGCAGCCTTTCCCCTTTAAGTAGGAAAACATATCTCATAAATTTGACAATAAATTTATTGTTTAAATATTCTGACAATAAATTTATTGTCAAGTCATAGAAATGAAAACGCGTATAATGATGGTTG
>CAYUEI010000456.1:0-1926 GCA_964443445.1 uncultured Prolixibacteraceae bacterium
ATTTATTTCACTAAAATTGAACAAAACAACAAATTTGGTGTATTCATAATATAAATGCCTGCGTTTATTAACTAAATGTGACCATTCGTGAAAAAAATGCTTAGTACTAATTAAAACCTATTTACTTTTAACTTCAATTGTCATAACTTTGAAGCGTCTTAGTAACTAAACTATGGATAACCTGATTTATTTTATATTAGTCGCGATAATAGCTTTAGTCTTTACTGCCGTAAGTATTCCTCAAATTGTAGGACTGGCGCATGCCAAGAAACTATATGATACTCCCAATTCAAGGAGTGCCGCCAAGAAAATAGTACCAACCTTAGGTGGTGTTGCAATATTCATTGGACTTACATTAGGAATAACTCTAGGAGGAGACGGATTCCCGTTTTACGATCTTAAATTCATTTTTGCGAGTTTACTGGTGACATTCTTTACCGGTATCAAAGACGATTTAGTTGGAGTATCACCAAAAACAAAAATCTTAGCCCTGGCTTTTAGCATTATAATAATTGCTTTTTTTGCAAAATTAAGAATAACTCAGTGTTACGGTTTATTTGGATTAGAGCAGTTAAGTTTAATCCCAAGTATTGTTTTAACTTTCTTCCTTGGCATAGTTGTCATAAACTCAATAAACCTGATAGATGGCATTGACGGATTAGCAGCTGCTATTTCGATTGAAATAGCAACAGTTTTAGGAATTTGGTTTGCACTAATAGGGTTACCTGAATATGCCCTTATGGCATTTTCACTTGCCGGAAGTTGTTTAGCTTTTTTCATGTTTAACGTATTCGGCAATAAAAACAAAATTTTCATGGGAGACACCGGTTCACTATTACTTGGCACCATGATTTTTGTTCTGGCAGTAAAATTTAACGAGTTCAATGCTACATATACAGGAACATTTATAATCAGATCAGTACCGGCTGTTTTGTTTGGTTTTATGGCATATCCTCTTTTCGATGTATTAAGAGTATTTACATTAAGAGTATTTGTCATGAAGAGATCTCCCTTCAAACCGGATAAAAATCATATACATCATCGCCTTCTAGCTCTTGGGTTTGGACATTTAAGTGCAACAGCAATAATTTCTGTCGTAAATGCTGTTTTCATAGTTTCAGGATTAATACTTCAGAAATATTTTGGAGTACTGATAATAGTAGCTATTCTTTTCGCATCGGCACTCATCCTTTCAACTTTACTTGAATTAATAATCCTGTATAAAAAGATTATTAAGCCCAATGATGAGAATCAAAGATTATTTTTACCTGATAGAATTATTGGTGTTTTAAACAGATAAATCTCCTTATTATCAATTAGTATTTTTCAAAAATTCATCTTCAATTCAGATATTTTAGTAAATTTCTTTAGAGTCTTCTATTGGTCAATGATTATTGACAAATGAACCATATATTATATACAAATTGAATATGCCTAAAAAATGATTTTTAAGTAATTATGCATTGTATATGATACAGGTAAACATATTGGATCATTACGAAATCTAATATTAAATTTTCTTATAAACCTATTTAAAAAATTTCTCAATAATCTTATTATTAATCTAATGAAACAGAAATTAAATCTAAAGTGGCTGAAATACTTGCTTTCAAAGCATATTTTGGCATTTATTTTTGCCAATTTTCTTGTTGTTCTTTCTTTGTATGCACAGGAAAGAACGATAACCGGTACTATAAGAGATAATTCCGGAGAAACACTTGTTGGAGTCAACATTGTCATAAAAGGAACAACTCAGGGTACGGCATCGGGAATCGACGGAACATATTCATTAAAAATTATGGATAACAGTTCAATTCTGGTTGTCAACTACATTGGCTATAAAACACAGGAGATATCTATTGGCGGCCAGTCAATGATAAACATCACAATGGAGAAAGATGTTCTGGGCATTGATGAAGTTGTTGT
>CAYUEI010000457.1:0-1925 GCA_964443445.1 uncultured Prolixibacteraceae bacterium
CAGGATTGCCAGTTCTGGCTCTGTCGATGAATCCTGAAATTATTGAATTGAATGAAGGAGAGATAACAATCGGGAAAGCTGGTGCAGCAACATTAAAATTTTCTCAACCGGGAAATAATACATGGGAGGCAGCAGAAGATGTCTACCTGAATATTACCGTTCAAAAGGAAAAGCCGGAATTGTATTTTGGACAGATTAGTATTAAGAAATATAACGATAGTCCTTTTGTTCCGGAAGTAATATCAAACGGAGAAAATAAAATTGAAATCTCAGTTGGTGATACTTCTATTGCAACGATTGAGGATGGTAAAGTAGTCATAAAAGGATGTGGAGAAACCTATCTTACAGCTTTCATCGAGGGTGATGATACCCGTGAAGATGCAACAGCAAAGGCTGAATTGAAAGTTGTTAAAGCTGATCAGCAAATAACATTTAACTTTCAGGCTTCATTGAAATATGGCGATAAATCATTCGAGCTGAGTGCTACTTCAACATCTGGATTGGATGTAAGTTTCAAAGCAGAGAATGAAGAAGTCATTTCAATAATCGGAAGAACTGCTGAAATAAAAGGTGCAGGAGAATCATTTATCGAAGCTTTGCAGGAAGGGGATATGAACTGGAACCCTGCTGCTCCTGTGAAAATTGAAATATTAGTAGGCAAAGCTGATCAATTTATAACACATTCTATTCCTGATACAATTATTCTTAGTAATCAATCAGTAACGGCAGAAGTTAAGTCATCATCAGGATTACCAGTTGCGATATTTTCTGATAATGAGGATGTATTGAAGGTCTCGGGGGATAAACTACTGACAATAAGTGAAGGAATTGCCAATCTGAGTATGAAACAACCGGGAGATAAAAACTTTAATCCTGTTGAGGCAATTAAGATTATTTCTGTTGTAAACCCTCTGAACGTAGTTTCTCCGAAGGATATAAAGTTTAAAATTTATCCTAATCCGGCAAGGGGTAATTTTAATCTGCAGGCAGAAGTTCCTTTGAATATGGAATATGAAGTAGTTTTGGTAAATTTGGCAGGTAATATTGTTGGAAAATGCTTACTTAACGGAAATTCTAATAATATTAACATTGAAAATATCAGGGGAGGAGTTTATTTTGTTGAAATAAGAATATTGGGGGGAAGGTTTATTCAAAAACTTATTGTTGTAGATTGAAATGAACGATACGACTATTAATGAACTATATGAAGATAGTCTTTTTTTATTGAAGAAATTAATACAGACTCCTTCACTATCAAGAGATGAAAATGCTGCTGCCGGCATCATCAGAGAGTTTCTGGCAGATAAGGATATTCCATTTTCCCAATTATTGAATAACACCTGGTGCAGGAATATTTACTGGGATGAATCAAAACCGGTAGTACTCCTTAATTCTCATATCGATACAGTTAAACCTGTTGACGGTTGGCTGAGCAATCCTTTTGAAGCTAAGGAAGAAGGCGATAAACTAACCGGTTTAGGTAGTAATGATGCAGGAGGACCTCTTGTATCCTTGCTTGCTTTGTTCAGATATTTTTATCAGAAAGAAAACCTTCCATTCAACCTTATTTACTCGGCTACTGCTGAAGAGGAGTGTTCGGGTACCCAGGGGGCAGAACTTCTCGTAAAACAGCTTGAAAGGGTTGATTTTGCAATTGTAGGCGAGCCAACTCTAATGCAACTTGCTATTGCCGAAAAAGGTCTGATAGTGCTTGATTGTAATGTCAGGGGCAAGGCAGGTCATGCTGCAAGAAATGAAGGTATAAATAGCATTTATCTTGCGTTGGATGAAATAAACAAGATACGGGATTTCCAATTTGAACGGGAATCACCAATACTAGGTAAGGTTAAAATGACAGTTACTCAAATAGAAGCAGGATTTCAGCATAACGTTGTACCTGATACCTGCCGTTTTGTTGTTGACGT
>CAYUEI010000458.1:0-1925 GCA_964443445.1 uncultured Prolixibacteraceae bacterium
AACAACAGGATATCCGGGTATTATCGGACTGCTGGGTATGTTGACAACCCTGTCGACAAGCCATATTGAATTTTCCAGACTGTCGGTTTCACAGTGTGCAAACATTGGCAGCCTATTCAACAGTTCCCATATTGGCCTTGTCATAACACCGCTCTTGTTTGTGAATTCCAGCAATCCATTCCTATGTTCCTTGTCTTTGGTGAGTATGGTATTTAGCCAGTAGTTCGATTGGCAACCTTCAGGTTCTTTTACAAATGTGAATTCGCTGTCTTTGAAATAATCCATGTATTTCATTGCCAGCTCTCTCTTCAGCTTGAGCAGGTAACTGATGTTTTCCATTTGCGCGCAACCCAATGCCGCAGCTATATTTGTGAGCCTGTAGTTATACCCTATCATGTCGTGCTTGAACTCCCACGGATGAGGAACTTTTGCTTGGGTTGTTATATGCTTTGCCAGAATGGCAGCTTCTTCGTCGTTGGTAAGTATCATCCCGCCACCACCGGTAGTGATAGTCTTGTTTCCGTTGAAGCTCAAGACCCCGAATTTCCCAATGATGCCTGTATGTCTGCCTTTGTAAAAACTTCCGATACTCTCGGCAGCATCTTCAATCAACGGTATGTTATACTTGTCAAGAACCGCTTTCAGCTCGTCAAGCTTCACGGGGTGGCCAAATGTGTGCATTGGTACACAAGCAGCTATCCTTCTACCTGTATTTTTATTGAATGCTTGTTCACCTTTATTCCCTATGACCCCTTTCATCTCAGCGTTTTCCTCTAACCATGCTTTTACAGCAGCAGGCGACAAACCCAAGGTTTCCCTGTCAACATCAAGAAAAACAGGATGCGCTCCGGTATAGCTTATAGCATTGGCCGTTGCAATAAAGGTAAGTGCCTGGCTTATAACTTCGTCACCTCTTTCCACTCCCGCCAGTAGCAGCGAAATGTGCAGCGCTGCTGTACCATTCATAACAGGTACTGCAAATTTTGCCCCGGTATATTCTGAACACATCTTGCCAAACCTCCCTGTGAATTCCCCCACGCTTGATACGAAATTAGAATCTATACATTCAATCATGTACTTCTTTTCGTTCCCAATAAACCTGGGATCATGGAGCGGAATGAACTCTTCCTTCTTCTGAAATGTGTCGCGGATGAAATCCGTAAGCTCCTTAAATTGATGCATATTTTGATATATTTTTCTTTTTCTGCTTAATAAAGCTGATATAATTTATACTCGTTTCCTAATTGCATTTAACGTATAGCAAAAGAAATAAAAACTACTGCTTATTATATTTATTTTTTCAATTTTTCTGTAAACTTTCCAGACATCTTTTGCTGCTTTCCATTTATTCGAGGTATTTGAGCTTAGTAAAACCCTGTACGAAGCTAAAGTTTCATTGATCCCATAAGCTTTAAATCCTCTTTTCATGATCAAAAGCCATAAGGCCATGTCATGACTAGACCTGATGAGGGGCATTTCAAAATATCCGGTTTTATTCTTGTCAATAACGACTGTCAGACAGCCAATTATTGTATTCATAGCATATCCTGCGTATCCTATTTTTTCCGGAACACTGATTATCCTGTTAAGTTTGTTACCTTTTTCATCTATCTGGTCATAGGCTGAAAATGAAAAGGCAATATCTTTGGAAAGCATGTACTTTAGTTGTAATTCTAATTTTTTCGGATACCACAAATCATCGCTGTCAAGAAAAGCGATGAATCGTCCCTGTGCCTCTCTCAGTGCAATGTTTCTGGCTTCGGCTGCACCAACATTCTTTTCTGATTTTATCAGCTTTATCCTTTTTTCTTTTTCAGTATACCCTAAAATGATTTCAACCGAATTGTCTTTCGAACAATCATCAACAATGATCATTTCCCAATCCTGATATGTCTGAGCGATCACCGATTCTATTGTTTCTTTTA
>CAYUEI010000459.1:0-1924 GCA_964443445.1 uncultured Prolixibacteraceae bacterium
GCTACTACAAGTGAAATAGGAATCGTTAGGATAATGATGAAGGTCGCTCTGAAATGACCCAGAAAGAAGAATACAACTAAAGTAACAAAAATAAATGCATAAAAAAGTGTTTCCGTAAGGTTACTAATCGATCCTTCAATGAATTCAGATGAATCCATGATAACATTAATCTTAACATCCTTGGGCAAAGTCTTTTCTATTTTCTTTAATTCTTTTCTAACATCCTTTGCAATCTTTACTGTGTTACCGCCCGATTTTTTCATCACAAACATCCTGGCACCTTTCTTCCCGTTGATACTTTCTTCAAGATTTGTATCTTTCGGACCATCCTTAACTGTTGCTACATCTTTAAGGAAGATTACGTTACCATTATAATTCGCAACTACTATATTCTCTATTTGCTTGCTGTCTTTGAATTCTCCCTCAACCTTCAAAGGATATTCAATTTTACCCATTTCAATACTTCCGGAAGGCATGTTGATGTTTTCCATCATCAAGGCATTACCTATCTGTTCAACCGTCATGTTATAAGCTTCAAGCCTTATCGGGTCTACTTCTACCAATATTTCACGAGTTGGCGCTCCGCCAAAACCAATCGAACCAATCCCATCAATCTTGTTCAATGGATTTGCTATCTTCTCTTCTATTATCTTATCGAGACCTTCCAGACTTTCATCTGCAGTCACCGAATAGAAAAGAATAGGCATCATGCTCGAGTTAAACTTGTAAATTACAGGCTTCTCAGCATTTTCTGGCAAATAATTTTCAATAAAAGAAAGCCCGTCCCTTATGTCATTGGCCGCTTCGTCAAGATCGGTTCCCCATTCAAATTCAACAAACACCACAGAAATGTTATCCCTTGAAACTGAAGTAACTTCTTTCATGTTGCTTATTGAAGATAAGGCATCTTCAACTGGCTTTGAAATATTAGTTTCTATGTCAGAAGCATTTGCTCCACTATATTGAGTCATAACCGTTATTGCAGGCAACTCAATTTCAGGATACAAATCTATTGGCAGCTTTGAAAGGGAAAATATTCCCAATATTATTACGGCAACAAAAACCAGTAAGGTTGTAATTGGCCGCTTGACCGAGTCTCTGTATATACTCATTTTCTATTTTTTAAGTCTTACATGGTTACTTTTACTTTCGAACCATCCATAATAACTGCCTGTCCGGCAATTATCAGTTCGTCACCTTCTTTAAGCTCTTCAGAAATAACCTCAAGCTGATCATTAATCCTTTCTCCCAGTTCTATCTTCACTTTCTTTGCAACTCCATTCTGATTGATAAACACAAACCTGTTGTTGGTCCCTTCCTGCTGAACAATTGCAATCTCAGGAACTACAATTGCAGCAACTTCTCCTAGCTTAAGGTCAGCTTTTGAATACATTCCAGGGCGTAGTTTGCTCTTATTGTTGATTACTTTAACTTCTATCTTGAATGTCCTTGTTAAAGGATCAATTGTTGGATATATCCTTTCTATCTTTCCAACAAATGTTTCGTCAGGATAATTATCTGAAGTAACATTCATTGTCGTTCCTGTCTTTATTTCTGTAAAATAATTTTCTGAAATACTAACTATTGCCTTCAAAGATTCAATCTGCTGAATTGTAACAATTGCTGCTTTGCCGGCCTGAGTGTTTGGAGCTCCTGAATATAACTCACCATTTTCAAAATACTTACCTGTGATAACACCACTGAATGGAGCTACAATCTTTGTGTTTTCTTCCATATATTTCACACTTGACCTTGTTACTTCAACCTGTGTTTTAACCTGATCAAACTGCTGTGCCGAAATACTATTGGTTTCTTTTAAAGCTTTCATCCTTTCATATTCGGTCTCAAGCTGTGCAAGCTGAATCTTTGCCTGGTTCAACTGAGTTTCATCCATCCTGGCAAGTACCATTCCCTTTGAAACTCT
>CAYUEI010000460.1:0-1919 GCA_964443445.1 uncultured Prolixibacteraceae bacterium
TAATCAGGATGAGTGTTTTGGGGCATTACAAACAATAACTGTTGCAGGAGGTGGTTCAACAGTAGCTTTGAACAGTGGATCATCAGTCAACTTTATTGCCGGACAGTCAATAAGGTTTCTTCCCGGTTTTCATGCAAAGAACGGAAGTTATATGGATGCGCATATTACACAAGATGCGACATTTTGTGACATAGAAGATAAGAGCATAATTTTAGCAGAATATCAGCAATATATTGACAGGAAGAATTCAGAAGAAAGCAGGGAGGTTAACGGAAGTGAGATTAATTTTAAAGTATTTCCAAACCCAAGTGATGGTAGGTTTACTATAGAATTATCTGAAGAAGGCAGTGATTCAGAGGTTTTAATATATAATATCACAGGAAGTGAAATAGCCAAATTTAAAACCGGGGATAGACTTTCCTTACAGGTTGAAATTGAAGGTATAGAAAAAGGAATATATTTTATAAAAGTGACCAATAGGGGCGGAGAACAATTAAGTCGTAAGATTTTAATAAAATAGTTAATCAAAAGAAGATACAATAATGGTAGATGGAAGAAAGGGTCATTTGACTTCCATTTATTTATAATTCATTATTTTTTTTAAAGAATTAATATTTTAAACGAATAACAATTTTTTTGACAAGGATTGCCTTGTGAGGAAATACATCAAAATATAACAATAAATCATAATAACTCCGGGCTTTACCCTTTTGATAAATTATATAACTAACGATAAAACAATGTACGTAAAATGTACCCAAACGACAAAGGTATGCAAGCTTCCAACAACAAGAGTTGTTGCGAAAATTGAAGTCCTAATTCTTTTATTGGTCTGTTCGTTCAGCGCCTATGCTTACCGACTTCGCGATGCCGATGTAACAGTCGTTAACGGCGTTATTACCCAATGCACCTACGATATAAGTTCTTTGGGGAATATAATTGAAATCCCCGAGGTGCTCGATGGGCAAACCATTACCGGCTTGGGTGATTATTGTTTTTCCTTAGCCGGAAAAATTAAAGAGGTAAGCTTGCCTGCAACACTGAAAACCATTGGTAGAAACGTTTTTATGGAACATAACCTTACCAATGTGATTTTGCCAGAGGGAATTACAAGCATTGGTTATAATGCGTTTGCTAATAACAGTATTGAAATGGTTAACTTACCCAATACCCTAAAGTCCATTCAGAGCAATGCTTTTTCCGGTAACAAGATTAAATCGATAAAGATACCAACAGGAATGTCCATAATTGAAAGTTCTACTTTTTTTGGCAATAAAATTGAAGAGCTTATTATACCACCCAATATCGTTTCAATACAAGGGAGTGCATTTGGAAATAATTTGATAAAAAACATATTCATTCCCAACACCTTGTCTTTTTTAGGTGATTGGGCATTTTACAATAATGGTCTTGAAAAATTGACATTTGAAGATGGTTGTAAATTATCACAGATTTTGAGCTATTGTTTCTGTCAAAACAAATTAACTAATGTTAAACTGCCAAACAGTATAATTGTAGTTGATCAACATGCATTTGAATACAACACTGTTTTAACTTCCGTTTCATTTAATACTGGTCTTAAAAAAATAGGAAAGCAAGCATTCATAGGTTGTAAATTAGCATCTGTTAATTTGCCTGATGGCCTATTCTATATGGGTTCAGGAGTATTTGCAGGGAATCCGATGGCAAGCATCAAACTTCCAATTCAAACAATGGGTGATCAATGGACTGTAGGTGATGGTACAATGCGAAATAATGGTGATGTGGTAACAGATCTTAGTCTTTCGTACATTGTGCGAATACCATACACTTTGAAAGATGAGGATGTTGTAGTTCAAAATGGAACAATTGTGTCGTGTTCCTATATCAAAAGTATTGAGAATCCAGGAAATGCAATAACAATACCTGAAACATTGGAT
>CAYUEI010000461.1:0-1918 GCA_964443445.1 uncultured Prolixibacteraceae bacterium
CAAAGTAAGGCTGTTCTTCGCAGATGGAGAGTACAGGGACAGGATGAACCAAACATGTTGCCCCGGGCTTATGAAAACCATCCATGTAACAACCTAGGTTCAGACAGATATGTGGAGCCGGGCGATTACCTGAGATTAAACAGTATTAAGATTGGATATAAGATGCCAAGAAGGATTTGTGAAGCTTTGCATCTTAAACGTATGGAACTTGGACTTAATGCCCGTAAACTGTTGACCTTTACGAATTATTCAGGACAGGATCCTGAAATCAGTCAGAATGCAACAGATCCTTTCTGGATTGGTGTTGATGAAGCACGTACACCTCCGTCAAGGATGTTTACTGCTAATGTGAATATATATTTCTAATCCGGTAAAGAGCTATAAATATGAAATACATATATTCAATATTAAATAAGACGTTTGAAGTGATCAAACATATGAAAATCAAAAAGAACATTTGGAATTTTTTAATGGTCTCGGCATTGATAATGCAGTTAGGTTGCAGTGGCGAGTGGCTTGAGTTATTACCTCCAAGCGGTTTGACACGGGAAGAATTCTGGAAGACAAAAGAGGATGTAGAGGCTGTGCTTATGGCTTCATACAGTACATTTTCAACTATGGACAATTTGATGTTCATACATGGTGAGGCAAGGGCAGACATGGTTAAAGATGATATCAACCTTAATGAGAATGTCAGGAACATAATGTATGGGAATATATATCCGGATAACTGGCTTTCAAACTGGGAGAATTTTTATAAAGTAATTAATTACTGCAATGAGATTATTGATAATGCACCTGGTGTTCAGGAGATAGATAAGACTTTTACCGATTATCAGTTAAAGGGCTTTGTTTCTGAGGCATATTTTTTAAGGAGTCTGGCATATTTCTATCTTGTAAGAATATTTAAAGATGTTCCATACATTACAACTCCAAGTGAAACAGATGATTCTGATTTCTATGTTTCCAAAACAGATGGTAATTCAATTTTAGATTCAATAGAAATTGATCTTTCAGGAGCTAGTAAATATCTATCAGATAATTATATTTTGATTTCTGAAATAAAAGGAAGGGCATCAAAGGAAGCATGTGAAGCATTATTGGCAGATATTGCTTTATGGCAATTTGATTATAATGCAGTTATTCAACATGTTGATAATATTGTTTTATCAGATAAACTGGAGTTATTGCCCGGATCATTATGGTTTGAAAATTATTATCCCGGAAATTCACTGGAAAGTATTTTTGAATTTCAGTTTGATGAACTTCAAAATCAAAAGAATAATATTTATGGGATGACGAATGTAAACGCCCGTCAGTTTGATCCGAGTGCAACAGCAGTTCAACTATTATCACGTAAATCTTCAAATGAAGTTTTCAGGGGAGAAGATATTTCAATAAGGAAAAACATGGAAGATGATTATACGATTTGGAAATACGTAGGTCTTCAGCCTGACGGTAATACTGTTCGCCCGGGTTATATGCAATCGGGAGCGAACTGGATAATTTATCGTTATGCCGATGTTTTATTAATGAAAGCAGAAGCTTTATCGCAGTTAAACAGGTTTAATGAATCTCTGGAGATTATAAATGAAATTAGGGATAGAGCCGGAGTACAACCTATTGCCATTGCTAATTCACCGGTCGCATTTGAAGATGCAATATTAAATGAAAGAGCTTTGGAATTTGCATTTGAAGGTAAGAGATGGTTTGATCTGGTTAGAATGGGAAGAAGAAACAATTTTGCCAGAAAGGATCAATTGGTTGAGCAAATAATAAAGAATGTGCCTTCTACACAGAAGAGAATTCTGGGATCTAAACTTACAAATCCTAATGGATGGTATATGCCAATTTATAAATTAGAATTGGAACGTAATCTTAATCTGGTTCAAAATCCTTATTATAATAAGTAGTATGA
>CAYUEI010000462.1:0-1916 GCA_964443445.1 uncultured Prolixibacteraceae bacterium
TACATGACTATCTGAACCGTGTTCAGCCTGTGACAATAAATCAGATGCCAGAAATGAAGGATTGGCAGAATCATCAGCTATGATAGCCATTTCACTTGGTCCGGCCGGCATGTCAATAGCAACGTCAGTATTATTCACTATTTGTTTGGCAGCTGTTACATATTGATTCCCGGGACCGAATATTTTATAAACCTTTGGAACTGTTTCTGTCCCGTAAGCCATTGATCCTATAGCCTGTATGCCACCTATTTTAAATATTTTCGTTACTCCTGCCAGATGTGCACTGAAAAGTATTGCCGGATGAATTTTCCCGTCTTTCTGAGGCGGGGTACAAAGAATTATTTCCTTGCAACCGGCAATATTTGCAGGAATGGCAAGCATCAGTACCGTTGAAAACAGGGGAGCGGTACCACCCGGAATATAAAGCCCTACTTTTTCAATTGCTACACTTTTTTGCCAGCACTTAACACCAGGTTGCGTTTCAATTACCTTTGATTCAAAACTTTGTGACTTATGAAATTTGAAAATATTCTCTGCTGCCTTTTTAATTGCTTCTTTTAAAGGATTATCAATCAGGCTTATCCCTTCTTTTATCTCTTCATCACTTACAACGAAATTATCCAGTTCAACTTTGTCGAATTCTAAAGAAAATCGGGAAACAGCCTTGTCTCCTTTTGCTTTTATTTCTTCAAGAATTGCTTTTACCTTATCATTTAAGGATGAGGTTTCAAAAACAGGGCGCTTAAGAATATCTGCCCATGTATTTTTATCAGGATACTCAATTAGTTTCATTGGCGGCAAATTTACAAGTAAATTCTTATATTATCATTTTTTCTATAGGGAGTACAAGTATACCTTCAGCTCCTAAAGCTTTCAGTCGCGATATGTTTTCCCAAAAATATTTTTCTTCAATAACTGAATGTAAAGAACTCCATCCCTCAGTAGCAAGTGGCATTATTGTCGGACTTTTCATTCCGGGCAAAATATCAATTATCTTATCAAGATGTTCATTAGGAGCATTAAGCATTATGTACTTCTTCCCCCTTGACCTCTCAACCGATTCGATCCTGAAAATCAATTCGTTTAAGATTGCCAGCTTTTCTTCAGAAAGAGTAGGGCTGCCAATTAAAACAGCTTCAGAAGTTGTAACTACTTCTACTTCTTTTAATCCATTCGAAACCAGGGTTCCTCCTGAGCTTACAATATCAAAAATTCCATCGGCAAGGCCAATACCCGGAGCGATTTCGACAGAGCCATTAATGACATGGATGTCAGCTTTTATGTTTTTTTCCTTGAAGAATTTGTTCAAAATTCCCGGATAAGAAGTTGCAATTGTCTTATTATTAAACCATTCGACACTCTGGTAATCTTCTCCCTTTGGAATTGCAAGAGATAGCCTGCATTTACTGAACCCAAGTCGTTTGTGGAGAACTACATGCTTATCTTTTTCAAGCATTTCATTTTCGCCAACAATTCCAACATCAGCAACCCCATCAGAAACGGTTTGAGGGATATCATCATCTCTCAGATATAAAACCTCAATAGGGAAGTTTTTCCCGGCTGATATGAGTTGTCTTTTACCAACTATCAGTTTAATGCCACATTCATCAATTAAATTGACTGATTCTTCATTCAAACGGCCTTTTGTTTGAATTGCTATTCTTAAAATCTCGCTCATAATATTTATAAAAAAAGGCTTACCATTGGTAAGCCTTGTATGTTTATTTCTTTTTAACAGACATATCTTTATAGCCTACCTCGTCGAAGGATATAATGAAAACCATGATGATGTCTGCCTAATTTTGTCATCGCATTGAATATAAGTGTCTACAAGTATAATGATAATTTATAACTGAGCTTTATTATTAATTAATAAATTTTAAAAAATTCAATTAATTTAACTTGAAAGTAAAAAT
>CAYUEI010000463.1:0-1915 GCA_964443445.1 uncultured Prolixibacteraceae bacterium
CAATTTGATTTGCATAAGTTGATAAAACTAAAGACTATGGAGCTTCATGGAAAAGCCCATGAGATTCCTTATGTAAAAAACCTTTTAAAAGACAATGTGTCAAAGGAAAGTCTGGTAGGACACCTGAGGGCTTTTGCAATAATATACGGGACACTTGAGCACCATCTCGAAAGGTTTAGAACAGATCAGTTTAAGGGTTTTCTTAACACTTATACTCCAAAGCTGCCTTTATTATTAAAGGATCTGGAAAAAATTAATGCTTCAGAAATTCTGGATATTATACCGGCTGTAAGCAATGCTCTTTCTGTTGCGGATAAAATTATGGTTTACAGTATTAAATCACCCTGGAAACTTATTGGTTTTATTTATACTCTTGATGGTTCTTTAAATGGTGGTTCTATTTTTAAAAAACATTTTTCAAAAATATTAAACATTGGAGAAGACGATTACATGTCGTTCTTTTCAGTCTTTGATTTGGAATTTAAACTGTTCTGGAAGAACTTCACTGATAACCTTAATTCTGAATTGCTGGATCCGAATATTAAAAATGATATTATTTCAGGTGCTGAAGAAATCTTTTATGATTTGATGAAAATATATGAATCTTTATATCCTGTTGATTCAAAATATTTGGGTAATCATATTACCTCTTTAAACCCTGAAGCAGGAAATTATCCAATTTCAACTGATCCTATAGAAATAAAATGTGCGATTAATGCCGGATTAAAATGCTGGAATGAATTTCCTTTTTACGAAAAAAGATACGGTGAAAGAGGGAGAAGGTTTGCAGTCAGCGATTCTGCCTGGCTGGTTACTTTATCCGAACTTCCGGTTGATCTTGCAATAAGTCAGGTTAAATGGCTTGCTAATTACCTTGCAAAAATTGGAATGCCTACTATTACTATGGAGGCACAGTTGAAATACCTTTATTTGGAATTGTCGGAAGCAATTCCTGAAAAAGAACCAAAGTACAAAACTTTATTATTAGCTTCATTAGAGCTGAGAAATAACATTTTAAAAATTTTCTCTGATGAAATATTAAGTGATAGCAATCATATTCTTGATTCATTTATTGAGAAATATGGTTCTTCTTCCGGGAAGATTAAAAACACAGGTAAACTTATTTGCAGTTCTGTTGCTGATATAAAAAATGGAGTAGAGGAATCAGAACAAGGATATAAAAGGTGGGTTACTAATCCTTCTTTTTTTGATGAGGGATGGATAAAAGCGATTACTGATACTTATACCCTGTTGGAATCTAAAATTAAAGTGGAGGGAAAATGAAATGGAAAATGATTTAACTGAATTTCAAAATTATTTGTTATCAGGAGATTATGAAAAATGCCTTGACATTGTAAAAGGAATTATTAATAAAGAAGGAGAGATAAAATTTCTTTATGATGAGATTCTTAAGAAATCGCTTTATGGAGTAGGTGAAATGTGGGAGCAAAACAAAATTACTATTGCAACGGAACACATGGCCTCAGCTATTGTTGAAACCATTTTAAGTGAAGTTTATTTTAAGGTGGTTACTAAAGATAAAAAAAATAAGAAGGCTGTAATTAGCTGTACAGAAAATGAATTTCATCAGATAGGTATTAAAATGGTAAGTGATGTGTTCGAAATGAATGGCTGGAAAGTGACATTTCTTGGAGCAAACACTTCAACCGGTTTGATTATTGATACTGTCAAAAATGAAGATCCTGATATTATTGCTATTTCATTAAGCGTTCCATTCAATTTACCTGTTCTCGATAATATGCTTGCAAAGATCAGAACAACATTCCCTGATTTATATATTCTCGTTGGTGGACAGGCTTTTCTGCACGGAGGATTAGATGTAATTTCGAAATATGAAAGGTTGATTTATAAATCTGATTTAAAAGAATTGGATGAATTTTTAAAGAATAATATT
>CAYUEI010000464.1:0-1903 GCA_964443445.1 uncultured Prolixibacteraceae bacterium
AGAAAGTTACTAAATATTGGAAGCCTGAAGATATCAGGCAAGATAAGAGTCTTACATACAAGGAAGCAGTAGCCCGCTTGCGGAAGCTTATTGTTGAGGCTACCATTTCAAGGATGGAGTCGGTAAAGACAGGCGTCCACGTCAGTGGAGGTATAGATTCGACAGGGGTGGCATGTATCCTGGCCGACAATTTGCAAGACAAATCGGAGCTTATTGGATATTCCTGGACTCCTGATAGTTTTAATGGCGAGTTTGACGGGATTGATGAAAGGGAGTTTATAGAGGCTTTTTGCGACGATAAAGGGGTGGAGGTAAAATATCAACAGGAAGACCCCGATAATTCAATAATGGGCTTAAATACCCTTGAATTTAAGACGCAGCAGATAGAGTTGCCAACGATGAAGGATGCCGGTAGCGATGGTATAAAGGTTCTTTTCAGCGGCTGGGGTGGCGATGAGTTTGTTACGCTCAGCACGAGAGGTACATATAACCACCTTTTTTTCAGCTTTAAATGGCTGACAATCTTGAGGTACATTAAGATTATTGGTCTGAAATCAAGCATTGGACGTCTTTTAAAAGATGTAGGACCATTGCTTGTTCCTTTTGGATTGGTAAAAACATACAAAGCATCATATACCGATTGGTCGAAGCTTAAATTGTTGAAACCGGGCTTTGTAATAAAACATTGGAGGAAGATATTCTTTCACAATAGGATGAATATATTTGGGTATGGCAATCGCACTCGATTTATGCTTAACCTGCTTGAAAATTACCACCTTGTAGAAAGGATTGATTCCTGGGCATTAAATGCCGAAAAGTATGGATTTGAGTATAAGTATCCCTTGCTTGATAAAGATTTGCTTGAGTTTTGGTTTAGTATTCCTGTTGAATATACATACAGGAATATGAAATCAAGGAACTTATATCGTGAAGCTTTGAAAGGTATAATGACCGAAAAGGTGCGTGTGCGACGCGACAAGGGAGAAGCTTTACGAATAGCATATTCACAACAAAACAGGCTTGAGGGTATAAATCACTTAAAGGAAAAGTTTAGTACAATATCTGAAAATGAGCATATATCATTCATAAATATTGATATTCTAAAGAGGATATCTGAAACACCGGTAATTGATTTTGATAAGGGAAGAAAAAGTATTGGTAAGGTGATGCAATATTTGAAGTATGTTGAATTGAAGAAGAAATATTTGCATGATTTTCAATCGTGAGATATTACATAGCAGGCATCAGCTCAGTCATCAGCAGATCGACAGACTTTTAAATGAAAATAGCGGCAGTAGCTATCTGGCGGAAAAAATGAGGCAGCTGGAAAGGGTGAAAAATTTCATTTCTCTGGCCGATATTCTTAACAGCAATGAAGTTCCTTTTGTTTGCTACAAGGGGGCTATGCTTTCATACCGTATTTATGGAGATGTCTCAATCAGGAAATCTGTTGATGCAGATATTTACGTAGATACAGAAATGATTGGCAAGGCGGTTGAAGTATTGCTGGGCAACGGCTACACCTTCAGCGATGAATCTTGTTGGCCGGAAAGAAAAGTTCAGCAGGAATTAATAATTGAATCGAGCAATCATATTGCATTCGACAATCGGGAAAAGAAATTGCACGTTGAATTGCATTGGGCATTGAACCAATGGATTCCTGTATCAGAAAATAGGTTTAAAGAGCTGCTTTATTCAAATCTTAGTGTGATAAACTATTCAGGGCGAAAGCTCACCTTGTTGGATAAAGAATTTGAGCTGATAAACCTTCTTGTTCACGGATCGAAACATGCATGGGCCAACATGAAATGGTTACTTGATATTAGAGATTATCCTGTTTCAGATATAGATAAAGAGAAGTTTAGTGCTCTGGTAAGGGAGTTTAAAGCCGAACGAGTTGTTG
>CAYUEI010000465.1:0-1898 GCA_964443445.1 uncultured Prolixibacteraceae bacterium
ATAACCCAGAATGCCACAGCAGGAATGCTAATTGGCAGTGTTGTAAAGTCGGTCGACAATAAAATTACCTTTACGAGCAAGATTGAGTTGGAAGAAGGATGCAGATTAAGGTTCAGGAATCCTCAGAATGACAAAATCGTAGATGTAAAGACTGACAAGCTCTTCATGCAAGATGGTTTTTATCAGATAGATGGGGACATTAAAGAAGTCAAACAAACATATGAAGTATATCTGGCAGGCAATAAAATGAAACTGCCCCAAAAGATAAATACGGATAACATTCAATTAAAAGAGCACTATTCACCTGTTAAAGCCAAGCAGATCACAGATTCATTGCGTTTTAAGGGAAATCCTTCACAAAGGGAAATATATGTCAGAATTGACTCCCTTGAATTATTAAAAAAACTGAACCATAAGGACTTCAACGGTATTATTCTTCAACTTACAAATGATGAATGGGAAGAATTCAGAACAAAACATTCAGACTTCAAAAGTTGCAAAGAGAAGATAATCATTGAGTTTCCCAAATTTATTCCTGAGAAGAACATATCCTTTTACAAAGATCTGGCAGGAAATTTATTTAAGTTGGGGTTTGAAACATACTCAATAAGCCATATATCTCAAAAGCTGTTACTTCCCGGAGGAGCGAAGATAATTTCAAATGAAAATGTTTATGCATTCAACGATGCAGCAATAAAGTTACTTAAAGAAGAGGGAGTGAGGAATTACATATATCCTATTGAGAATGACATTGCTAACCTTGGGAAAGGAACAGACAGAAATGGGATTGTGTCAATGTATTTGCATCCACATCTTTTCTATTCAAGGATGCCTGTAAAGTTAGAAAGAGAAATAGTTTTCAGTGATACGGCAGGAGAAAGATTTGAGAAACACATAAAAGACGGAATTACAATAATTACTTCCGATAAGGCGGTATCATTAACACAATACAGAGAAAAGCTCGAAAGATTTGGGTTCAGAAGATTTCTTATAGATTTAAGTCTTGAGAACCCTGATAATGAAAAGATAAAGCTCATTTATGATAGTCTGATAAATTCAGAATCGATAAAAGGGAGTGTAGCATTCAACTTTAAGAGAGAATTAAAATAAAGATCAGTGCAGTTACCTGAGAAATTTATACAAAGGATAAAAACAGACCTTGGAGAAGAAGCTTCGCTGTTTTTCAATTCACTTGATAATGAAACACCTGTAAGCATAAGAGCTAATCGTTTTAAGAACTACAATGCAGAAGGACTGGATTTGATACCTTGGTGTGATTCAGGATATTATCTGCCAAGCAGACCAATATTTACCCTTGATCCAATATTTCATAGTGGAGCATACTATGTACAGGAAGCATCGTCAATGTTTTTGGAGCAAGTGCTGAAGCAGGCAGTAGATTTGACTAAACCACTCAAGGTATTAGACTTATGTGCTGCACCCGGGGGCAAATCAACACATCTTTTGTCATTACTTTCAGAAGAATCACTATTAGTATCGAATGAAGTAATAAGGCCTCGTTCAAAAATATTATCAGAAAATTTAATAAAATGGGGATATCCCAATTACATAACAACAAACAACGATCCTTCAGCATTTCAGAAACTCAGGGGGTTTTTCGATGTAGTAATAGTTGATGCACCGTGTTCTGGAGAAGGCTTATTCAGGAAAGACAAAGAATCGGTAAATGAGTGGTCGGAAGACAATGTAAATCTATGTTCAGCAAGGCAAAAGCGAATAGTCAGCGATGTGTGGGATACACTGAAACCGGGAGGAGTATTGATATATTCAACCTGCACATATAACAGAGCTGAGAATGAAGACAATATATCGTGGATGATATATGACATGGGAGCTATGCCTTTGGAAATGGATTTCAAAGAATTTCCGCAGGTAGT
>CAYUEI010000466.1:0-1888 GCA_964443445.1 uncultured Prolixibacteraceae bacterium
TCTTTTACGTGATATACGTAGTTGGTCATATTATAAAAAAGAAATACAAAAGAAAGAAGTATTTCATGGGACAGAAACTGCAGAAAATTATATACACTGTTTTAGCGTAGTACTTTATGCCTTTTAAGATTAAATCATTGTCTTACTCTGCATTGAGACTTTAGAGCTTGTCTTAACTGGTCTTTTTTTCGAAGCCAATTTGCGTTTTTTTAAATAATCATTGATTGCTTTTTCCTCAGATTGAGTTAAAGCCTCTTGACTCCC
Source organism: uncultured Prolixibacteraceae bacterium (assembly GCA_964443445.1). GTDB lineage: Bacteria > Bacteroidota > Bacteroidia > Bacteroidales > Prolixibacteraceae > CAYMTR01. The sequence continues at coordinate 265 of CAYUEI010000466.1, forward strand.
AATGAAGTCAACATCTAACTCTATTTTCTTGTTTTTCATAATGATCCTTTTTAAAAATACCTATCAATCAATTTTAATGCAGCAACCGTTTCAATTATCATGATTCTACCTCCAATATGAAAGGCTCCTAATGTCTTCTCATAGTGGTCAATAAGTTGAGTTTTAGAGATGAATGAAACATTTCCTTCAAGGCCTCTTTGAAACGAAACCTTACATGCAAAAGCAACTAAATTTCCGGGAACTCCAGAATACATTTTTGTTTTTCCTTTGTTGTAAGGGGCACTCTCAACCAAATGAATGTAAACATGATCAATCTTTACTTCCAAGCTTATTAATCCTTGGATAATTGTGGAATTACCAACAATGGTTAATTTGAAAATGTCACGCGCTGGTTCTTTAAACTCACTTTTCCATTCAAAAAGCCAACCATTTTTCTTTGTCAGTAACTTAAGGTCTGATAGCGTAACAACCGAAATTTCAGTTTTAAAACTGTCGCCAGTAACTACATTCTCTATTGAGTTAGTCAGCTTATCAACAAAGAAGTCTAGTCCTATGGTTCTGTCTTTTTTCACCCAGCTAATTTACAAAAAAAATAGATTGTCTTACGATAGAGCTCCTACATTGTCTTGTTTTTAGCATTGGCAACGGTCCCGCACTTACCCTTTGTTGCACTAATTAGTGGTCTGCATTCTGTCAGCCGATAGAAAACTATACAAGCGAGCGAAAACGAAAAACCTTGCAAACATACTACCATGAGGTTTTTTGTGCGTCGTAGACAGTTTTTATTTTATTTCCAAATCCTTCTTTTGTTTTTTTACTCTTCCTTGATATGCTCTTCCAGAATTTTTACTTTTTGTTACTATTCTTAGATTTGCTTTCTCTTTATGATATTCTCTAAATTTTTGACAAAGTACTTCATCTTTAAATCTATATACTCCATCAAATAAATTTATATATTCAATTGTCAAAATATCAATATGATTTACTTCTATAAACCTATCGACAATTACAGAAAATGTATTTGGTTGTCTATGGTCGATAACTAAATCTTCCCATTTACATTGTTCTCCAGTTTCTTGGCACTTAACTTTCCCTTTCTGAGAATTATCTTTGAAATATTGAAGTTTTACATTATTAATATCATCTTGAACAATATCCCTACAAGTAGAACTAAATTTTGTCAAAGGAGGTTTACTACCGTTTATACATTTTATATAAGAAAAAACTTCTAATTCAGAATTATTGTCAAGTACGAAAAAGGCTTTCGAATTGTATTTTGGAATCTTATCAACTTTAATTTCTTTAATACCGTTACAAAATTTGGTTTCAAAGTCAGGACGAATACTTAATAATTCAATAACTTCTTCTTTATCTTTTTCATTCAATGCCTCTCCAAATCTATACGAATTTAAAATCTCCTTATAATAATTCAGAGCTTCATTTTTATTATTAAAATCTTTATTCCCTATCCGCATATTTCGGGTTCTTTAAATTGCATACAACGGTTTCTTATATTAATCATTTGGCATTTCGAAGCACTTTCCTATCAAGTTACAACTACTTTTGATACGACGAGCTGAAACGCTCAATAAACCACTTACTGCCAAATGTAATATTTTCAATG
>CAYUEI010000467.1:0-1886 GCA_964443445.1 uncultured Prolixibacteraceae bacterium
TCATCAGATTGTTCTGCTCCATTTGCAAAATTATTAACATCATTCTCTACTCCCGTTACAATTTCCTTTACGGAAAGGTTCTGAAAACTCTTTAAAAGGTTTTCAAGTCTGAATTCCTCATATTCTTCACCTTCTTTGTTAAAAGCTTCTGTAACTCCATCAGTATAAAGAACAATACAATCATCGGGATTCATCTGTAGTTTTCTGGTTTGGAACTGAACATCATCAAAACATCCAATAATAATATCTCCTGTCGATTCAACTTTTTCAATAGATCCATCCTTTTTTATAATATAAGGAGGGTTATGGCCTGCATTTGCATATTCAAGCATTCCGGTTTTCATATTAAGAATACCATAAAAAACAGTAACGAACATTGAAGAAACGCTTTCATTACAAAGAAGGTTATTTACATATTGCATACATTCACCTGCTGCCATTCCTTTTACTCCGGTAGCCCTGATAAGAGTACGGCTTACAGCCATAAAAATAGCGGCCGGAATTCCTTTTCCTGAAACATCACCAATTACAAATCCAAGGTTATCGTTGTTAATCATGAAGAAATCATAGAAATCGCCTCCCACTTCCTTTGCAGCAGTCATTGATGCATAAATGTCGAAATCGGTTCTATTAGGGAAAGGGGGAAAAATCTTTGGAAGAATACCAAGTTGTATTTCGCGGGCAATATTAAGATCATGCCTGATTGAAACCAGCTGGTCATGTTCCTTCATCGAATTACGCTGAAGGATTATTTCTTCCATTGTTTTGTTAATAGTTATCTCAAGGTCTTCAAAATTGATTGGCTTGGTAAGAAAATCAAATGCTCCCCTGTTCATAGCAGTACGGATGTTTTCCATATCTCCGTATGCAGAAACAACAACAGTCTTAAGTGAAGGGTTTTTTAATTCTTTCAGCTTTAACAAAAGGGTAAGCCCATCCATTTCTGGCATATTAATATCAGAAAGAATTATCCCTATATTAGGGTGCTCAATAAGTTTAGACAGGGCTTCCAGCCCGTTATGGGCGAAAACAAAATCGTATTCTTCATTTCTGATTTGTCGACGAAACTTTTGCCGGATTAATGGTTCGAGGTCAACTTCATCATCCACCACCATTATTTTAATCCTGTCTTCAATGTCCATACTCATAGCAAATATTTTATAGTCAATAAAAATAATAATTCTGTATTTATTTCAAGTTTTTAGGAATAATAATTATAAATTCTGCAAACTCTCCTATTTGTGATTCAACTTTCATTTCTCCCTTATGTTCCTGAACAACAATGTCGAAACTAAGAGATAGACCTAATCCGGTTCCTTGTCCGGCTGGCTTTGTTGTAAAGAAAGGATTAAAAACCTTGTCGAGAACCTCCTGGGGTATGCCAGTACCGTTATCCCTGATTCTGATTTCCACCTTATCCTTTAGGTTCTTTGTTGATATTTTAAGAATCGGGAAATAGGCGTCCTTTAGTTCTTTCTTTTTCAGATTAGTGGCATAACAAGCATTATTGATAATATTTAGAAAGACTCTGCTTAAATCCTGAGGGACAACATTAATCATTCCTATTTCAGGATCATAATCAGATTCGATTTTAAGATTGAAAGTATTATCCTGAGCTCTCATTCCATGATATCCAAGATTGACGTATTCAGCAAGAACAGCATTAATATCAGTTGGTTGAATATCTCCTGCCTTACCTCTTGAATGGAGCAGCATACCTTTAACGATGCTATCAGCTCGTTTTCCGTGTTCATTAATCTTTTTGGCGTTTGAGTTTATATCGCCAATAATTTCATCGAGGTAGTCTATGTCTTTTTGAGATAATGTACCGGAGAACTTTTCAATTTCCTCTTTTAATTCCATAGTAAGATCCACCGTCAATTCAG
>CAYUEI010000468.1:0-1871 GCA_964443445.1 uncultured Prolixibacteraceae bacterium
ATTTTAATGAAGCAATAACCTTTTGTAATGTTACAGGGTGTTCAAATGGAACCTTCATTCAGGCAGGAGAAATATTAAGACACGTTCGACTTTCCAGCTTTTAAAATATTTATTTTTCGAATTGGCTGATATCCCATTTCCCATTTATATTCTTTAAGGCATCTTTATTTATCTTAAGATTTTGAGGTGCAACATTTTCGATTTTAATATCTGTTGTTTTTTTGCCTCTAATTAAATCTGATGCCATTTCTCCGGCTAAATGACCTACTTCGTAATATTGGGCTCCCAGACCGAAAAGTACGTTACCATATACAATTTGAGGATTGTTCATAAAAAGTGGAATCTGAGCTTTGTTAGCCGCATTAATAAGTTGATCAACACCTAATTCAACAACATTATCACCTCCTAACCATAATGCTTCAACACCTCTGGCTGTAAGCGACATTGCTGATTCAAGTATTTGAGTTGGACTTTCAACACTCGCTTCAAGTAATTCAATACTAAGTTCTTTGCATTTTTTTCTTGCCAGTTTTAAACATGCCTCCGAGCATACTTCACTTGGGCACCATACAGTACCTACCTTTTTAAGATCGGGATTCATTTTTTTGGCAATTTCAAAAGCTTCTTCAACAGGTTGGAAAGTGCCGATGCCTACCAAATGTTTAGGATGCTGATGCGCTTCTTTTCCTGTAATACCAACGCCGGAAGAATAAGGGTCAGTAACTGTACAGAAAACGTGGGTTACTTTACCGGATTTATTTGCATTGGCCATTATTTGTAAGGCCGGGGTACTTATTGTAATTACAAAATCAAATTTACTGCTTACAATGTTGTTTGCGATCATATTGGCAGTTGGCATATCTCCTTCTGCCGAGAACCTTTTGATATTGCAGTTTTTCCCGTCGATAAATCCTTTTTCTTTCAAAGCATCGAGGACTCCTTTTTCAGCGTCATCGAGGACAACGCGTGAAGCCATTTTAAATACAGCTATCCGGACATGCTTCTCTTTGGTGTTCTTTCTGTTATCTAAATCAAAAAGCAATAGAATGGTTGATGCCAATAACAAAGCAAAGATTGCTATCCCAACTTTTTTTACTGATTTCATCAGATGTATATTTCTTCTATAAGGTTTGCAACTGTAGGATCAATATTATCCTTTTGTCTTAATTCATCGAAAAGTTTTAAAAGATCGTTGACTTTAAGTCTTTTCTTATCTTCCCCTTTAAAATCATAAGCTATTCTTCCCTGATGCATCATTATTATCCTGTCGCCAAGAGTGACAGCTTGTTGCATTGAGTGGGTGACCATTAAAGTTGTAAGATTATCCTTGTTAATTATTTGCTGGGTAAAGTCGATTACCTTGCTTGCAGTTTTAGGATCAAGAGCAGCTGTGTGCTCGTCAAGGAGCAGTAATTTTGGTTTTAAAAGGGTTGACATCAACAAAGTTAAAGCTTGTCTTTGGCCTCCGGACAACTTACCTATTTGATTTTCAAGACGGTTTTCAAGACCCATATTAAGAGGTTTAACGACATTCTTAAAATCATCAATGATAGCTTTTGGCAAGCACCATCCAATTCCTCTGGGTTTTCCTCGTTTTATAGCTAAAGCCAGGTTTTCCTGAATTGACATATTCGGAGCAGTTCCGCTGAAAGGGTTCTGGAAAACTCTTCCTATCAGTTTTGCTCTTTTATGTTCCTGCCATTTCGTTATGTCATTATTATCCAGTATTATTGAACCTTCATCAATAATAAACGTTCCGGCAACTGCATTTAACAGGGTTGATTTTCCTGAACCGTTTGTGCCTAATACACATACGAAGCTTCCATCTTCAATTTCCAGTGAAATACCTTGAAGAGCTTTTACTTCATTAA
>CAYUEI010000469.1:0-1854 GCA_964443445.1 uncultured Prolixibacteraceae bacterium
CCGGTTTCTCAATCCGGAGATGGCAGTTCGATTCTGCTACGCGCTACTAACTAAATACCACAGTCCGATTATTATAAACAAGAATCTTCCTCTCAATATGCTTGTTTACTGCTTTTGAAAGTACAATCTTTTCCAAATCCCTCCCTTTGGCAATTAAATCATTGACAGTATCTTTATGACTCACATGGGCTACCTCCTGTTTGATAATAGGTCCGGCATCCAGCTCAGGTGTTACATAGTGACTCGTTGCCCCAATTATTTTTACTCCTCTTTCATAAGCGGCATGATATGGCCTGGCTCCTATGAACGCCGGCAAGAAAGAATGATGTATGTTGATTATTTTATTGGGATAGTGCAATATGAAATCATCCGATATTATTTGCATATAACGGGCCAATACAATGAAATCAATATTGTATTTTTTCAAAAGGGATAACTCCTCTTTTTCAATTTCTGCCTTGTTGTTTTTATCTACAGGAAAATGATAAAAATCAATGCCAAAACCTTCTGCAACTTCTTTCATGTCAGGATGATTGCTCATAATCAATGGAATCTCTACATTCCATTCACCTGCTGAATATCGGGCAAGAATATCAAAAAGACAGTGTGACATTTTGGAAACAAAAATTGCCATTCTGGGTACTTCTTCTGAAAAGTGAAGCTCAAATTTCATTTCAAATTTGTGGGCAATGAGAGTATTGAAATAATCAGCAATCTTATCCTTGGGTATGATAAAATTTTCTAATTCCCATTCTACTCTCATATAAAACAATTTTTCTTCCCTGTCTACATGTTGGTCCAGGTATAAAATATTACCGTTGTTTTTATTTATAAACTCCGTAACTACAGCCAACAAACCTTGTTTATCCGGACAATGCAACAGTAGTATAGCTGTTTTTTTTGTGTCAGTGTAAGCTCTCGTAATTTTCATTTTGTTTTTTATAATGAACCTTTTGTTGAAGGTAATTCGAAATTAAAAATATCTCTCTTCTTTGCCATTTTAATTGATTTGGCTAAAGCTTTGAAGATTCCTTCTATTTTATGATGTTCATTGGTCCCTTCTGCTTTTATGTACAGATTACATTTTGCTGAATCACTAAATGATTTAAAGAAGTGTTTGAACATTTCAGTGGGCATGTCACCGATTTTTTCTCTTTTGAATTCGGTATTCCATACTAACCATGGCCTTCCCCCAAAGTCGATTGCCACTTCAATAATGTTATCATCCATCGGTAAGCAAAACCCGTATCTTTCGATTCCAATTTTTTTCCCCAAGGCCTTTAGAATAGCTTCTCCAAGAGCAATCGCAGTATCTTCTATGGTGTGGTGCTCATCAACATGCAAATCGCCTTTAGTTGTGATAGTCAGATCCATCCCTGAATGTCTTGCTATTTGTTCAAGCATGTGATCAAAAAATCCAAGCCCTGTTGAAATATCAGCTTTCCCCTTTCCGTCAAGATCAATGAAAACCTGTATGTCTGTTTCTTTTGTTTTCCTGATTATACTTGCTGTCCTGTCTTCTTTTGATACTTCTGAATATATTTCATCCCATGAAGTCGTTTTAAGAACACAAAACTCTGAAAGGTTTTTTTCCTCAAGCATATCGTCAGATTGATCACTAAGCCAAATTGCCTTACAACCCAGGTTTTTAGCCAATTCAACATCTGTAATCCTGTCTCCGATGACATAACTCTTTGATAAATCATACTGCCCGTAAATGTATTTATTCATCATCCCTGTCCGGGGCTTACGGTTAGGCGAATTTTCCTGCGGAAGCGAGCGGTCTATAAGAATATCAGCGAAGCACACACCTTCATTCTCAAAGGCTTTGAGCATTTTATTCTGTGCAGGCCA
>CAYUEI010000470.1:0-1849 GCA_964443445.1 uncultured Prolixibacteraceae bacterium
ATGGTAAGTAATCCTGCAGTTATCGATACTATAAAAGCTATACTTTGAAGAATAAATGAAATATTATTTTGTATTGTAATTACAGATGCACAATCACCTATTACATAGCTTCCAATTGAAGTGAAAAGAGAAGTCGCTTGCTTAGTATCAACCATTTTATTTTTTTCTTACTAAAATGGGTTTGAAATGGATAAAAGAAAAGGACACAAAAACAGCCCTGGCATAAATGCAAGGGCTGATTAATCAAAATTCCACAATGAATGTAAAGGTACAAAGTTAAACTTTCCAAGCTTCAATTTTGCTTTCCCCAATACCTGTATGACTAAATCTAGTTACTATCTTTTCAACGAGGAAATGACCATGTCTTGTCCTCATTTTCTTATTAATATCAAGGTTTGCAAATACATTTAATGGAAAGCGGAAATATCCTTCAATTGCTTCCCTGCTAGTAAGCCATTGTGCTGTCTGTTTCCACCTTGTTTCAAGTAAATTGTTTTCGTAATGAAAATTCAAATAATAATTATTTGTGTGATTTGATCCCCATCCCTGATTTGTAAATAATAACCTCAATCCAAACCCCGCTTCAGTATCTTTTCTTAAGTTATTTCTGCCAAGTTGTTTTACTGTTCCATTAAGATTGTCATAGGGTACAGTTCCGGCATTGGTTGATATTTCTAATATTTCAGATGATTCACTTTCACCTTTGTATTTTACCGGCTGATAATCTAATGAAACGTAATTCCAACGTAATGTTTCATACTCCACGCCATTCTCATCAATCAATGATCCTGTGCCATATTCAAATATTCGCTTTAATGAAATAACTCTACGCAGTTCCCCAATTTCCGGATTGTTTATTGCATATAGTTGTTCTATTGTTTCAACATCATCTTTAAAATCACTTTCACGTTCACTTAAATCCTGATAGAAAGTTGATATTTCCGCATCCGATGGATCCATGTTTATAGCGAATTTTAAAGTTTGATTTACTTTACCCTTCATTGTCCAATTTTCAGTAAAGTAATCTGCAACATCTGTTGCCGGTCCTGTTATTATTCCTTCCCGATCTTTAATCCGATATGTATTATCATTGCCAAAAACAAATGAAATATTCAAAAGATTTTGAACTGAAATAATCAAGTCTTTTAAAGTGATCTTTGGCAGTAATTCCATTGCACGAAAATTTCCTGTTGCCTGGTCATATCTATCCAATAAACTTACTTCAACTTTAGTCCAATCCCACCAGGAAGTAATTTCTTTTGTTGTCTTAATATTTGGCAACAATCCGACTATTGACTTATTGTTATAAATAACAAGTCCTAGTAAATCTTGATCTGTTATTTCGCTGCTTTTCTCAAAGTATTCTATTTTTTTAAGCATATTCCTGATGGCAGGAAAAAGGTAGAGCATTGGTGTTATTGGAAACGTATATTCAGCAAATAATCCTTTACTTAATTCCTTTTGAATTACATTCAAAGGTGAATCCGGTATGATTAAAGACTGATCTGTATTTTTTGGATTGATTTGAAAATCTTTAGTCCGGTGATAATGTTGTAAGATGGTTTCCTCATAACTTTCTCCATCAGTATTCTCAAATTCCATTGTTTCTGAAAGTTCTTTGAAAAAATACTCATTCGTTATTGTCGGATAACAAATATCATCTGTTTCCGGAGAATAATTATTCTTATTCTCAAATGTTATTGTGCTATCTTTTTTGAATAAATCAGTAATGTATTTATCAACCTGTGAAGATTTGATATTTCCAATAGATCCTTTGACGTAGCCTGATAGTTTGTCCTCGATAACTAATGTTCCCTTGATTAACAAGAAGCCATTACAACGAAGCTCA
>CAYUEI010000471.1:0-1839 GCA_964443445.1 uncultured Prolixibacteraceae bacterium
TTAGCTGTTGGTGATATTGTCTTTTTTGAAGTCCAGGATGAGCTGTCTGAAAGTGGAAAAACAATGGGAGTAATCACTAATCTGGAAGAAAGAAAAAATTATCTCATAAGAAAATCAGTCAACCTTTCCAAAGAATCGCATATTATTGCTTCAAACATAGATCAGGCGTTTATTGTTGCAACAGTTAACTACCCCGAAACTCTTCTTAATTTTATTGACAGGCTTCTCGTAACAACTGAGGCTTATAATATTCCTTCAATTATTGTTTTTAATAAAATTGACCTTTATTCTCCTCAGGAAATGGAGAAAGTTAACGAATGGAATGGTATTTATAATGAAATAGGTTATAAATGCATTGCTACGTCATGTACTTCTACCCAGGGTATAGCTGATTTACGAGACTTAATGAAAGGAAAAATAAGCGTCTTTTCCGGTTATTCAGGAGTAGGGAAATCAACATTAATTAATACCATAGATAGTAAATTAAACTTAAAAACTGAAAAGATATCAGATTCACATAAATCCGGAAAACATACAACAACTTTCTCAGAGATGTTTGAACTTTCCTTTGGAGGTTATATTGTTGATACTCCGGGAATAAGATCATTCGGGATGATAGATATGAAGAACGATGATGTCAGTCATTTCTTCCCTGAAATATTTAAAGCATCAAAGGAATGTAAGTTTTACAATTGTACCCATATACATGAACCCGGTTGTGCAGTAATAAAATCAGTTGAAAACGGGACCATAAGCCTGAGCAGGTATGAAAGCTATATAAGTATTTTCAATGAAGATGAAGATCAGAAATATCGAATTGACTAATACTATTTTTTCCTGATAATAGTCATTCCGTCTCTAAAAGGCAGAATAACATTTTCTACTCTGTCATCTTCGCTAACAAGTCTGTTAAATTCAATTACTCCTGCAGTTTGTGGATCTGTTACTTCTTTTTCATCTACAACCTTACCGTCCCAAAGAATATTATCAGCGATTATGTATCCACCTGTTCTTACTTTATCAAAAACAAGTTTATAGTATAAAGGATAATCGCGTTTATCGGCATCAATAAATACCAAATCAAATTCTTCATTTATCAAAGGAATAATATCTGACGCATCACCAAAATGGCAGGTAATTTTATCTTTTAGTCCTGCTTTTTCGATATACTTTAAAATAAGTTCCTCGTTTTCATCCCTGATCTCGATAGTATGTATGATTGAACCTTCATTCAAAGCCAAAGCCATACTTATAGCTGAATAGCCTGTATAAGTACCTAATTCAAGAATTCTTTCAGGATTAATCATCTTACAAAACATATAAAGAATTTTGCCTTGAATATGGCCTGATAGCATACGGGGATGAATGCATGACAGATTTGTTTCTCTATCCAACTCTTTAAGAAAAGCCTCTTCCGGAAGAATGTGTTTTTTTATATATTCATCAATGTCAATAGAATAATCCATTTTACAGAAATATTAGTTTTGACAAGCGATCTTTGTTAAGCATTTCATTGGCAACTAAATAAATATCTGCAGAAGTGATATTTTCAATTTTCTCAAAAACGGTAGTCAGAGTGTCTACTTTGTTAAAATAAAGTAAGCTTCTCCCAATAGTAAGCATAAGTTCCTCTCTGTTTTCATTAGCAATTGCAAGTTGACCTATTAATTGCCTCTTTGCTCTGTTAAGCTGTTGGGGACCAAGTTTCTTTTCCCGTAAAAGAGAAAATTCATCATCAACCAGTTCAATTGCTTTATAGAGGTTATTCCTTTCAGTTCCAAAATAAACCATAAAAATACCGGTATCAGTATATGGCGAATAGTTTGATTCAACGTTATA
>CAYUEI010000472.1:0-1808 GCA_964443445.1 uncultured Prolixibacteraceae bacterium
CAGCTTTACGTCTGATCTCTTCACCAACAAACTTAATACCTTTACCTTTATAAGGCTCCGGCATACGGAACGATCTGATCTTGGCAGCAACATGACCCAACAATTGTTTGTCATAGCTTTTCAAGGTCACGATTGGGTTAGTACGCTTGTCAGTAACTGCTTCAACTTTAATTTCAGGAGGAAGCTGCAAAAAGATGTGGTGAGAATATCCTAGAACAAGAGTTAAAATCTGTCCTTGGCTTTCTGCTCTGTAACCAACACCTACCAACTCCATTTTGATCTCAAATCCCTTTGATACACCAGTAACCATATTGTTTATCAAAGCACGATATAAACCATGCATCGCTCTATGATTTTTGGAATCAGTAGGTCTTTTTACTACAAGCTGATTTCCTTCGATTTCCACATCGATTTCAGGATCCACTTTCTGAGAAAGTTCTCCAAGCGGACCTTTTACTGTAACCAGCTTATCATCACTGACATTTACTGTTACTCCACCCGGTATCTCAATGGGTAATTTACCTATCCTTGACATCGTATTTGTCCTCCTAAGATTAATATACGTAACACAAAACTTCACCTCCAACGTTATGTTCACGAGCCTCTTTGTCCGTGATAACGCCTTTTGATGTAGATATAATTGCAATGCCTAATCCGTTAAGAACTCTTGGAAGGTTTTCTGAATCTACATACCTTCTCAATCCTGGTTTACTTATACGTTTAAGCTCTTTAATCGCTGACATTCCATTCTCCGGGTGATATTTCAATGCTATTTTAATATTTCCCTGTGAGTTTACATCATCTTCAAACTTATAATTAAGGATATACCCTTTTTCTTTTAGAATCTTGGTAATCTCTTTCTTAATGTTAGATGCCGGTATGTCAACTACCTTGTGGCCTGCTTTTATGGCATTCCTCAATCTGGTCAAATAATCTGAAATTGGGTCAGTCATTTTCCTTCTTTTTATATTACCAACTTGCTTTTTTTACTCCCGGAATAAGACCTGAGGCAGCCATTTCCCTAAAATTGATACGGCTAATACCAAATTGCCTCATATAACCTTTTGGTCTTCCTGTAAGTTTACACCTATTGTGTAATCTTATTGGATTTGAGTTCTTAGGCAATTTTTGTAAGCCAATATAATCACCGTTTTCTTTAAGTTCTGCCCTCTTGGCAGCATACTTCTCGATAAGCTTAGCGCGCTTAACTTCACGGGCTTTCATTGATTCCTTAGCCATATCTTAATTGTTTTTTTCGTTTTTAAACGGCAAACCAAAAGCACGTAACAAAGCATATCCTTCTTCATCAGTGCTTGCTGTAGTCACAAATGTGATATTCAAACCTGTTATCCGGCTTACTTTGTCAAGTACAATCTCTGGGAAAATTATCTGTTCTGTAATACCAAGCGTATAATTGCCTCTTCCGTCTAATTTTCCTTCAATTCCCTTGAAGTCACGGATACGAGGCAATGCTATTATGATAAGACGTTCCAGAAATTCATACATCCTATATTTACGTAATGTTACACGTATTCCAATAGGCATTTTTTTCCTGAGTTTAAAATTTGAAATGTCCTTACGGGAAAGAGTCTGTACAGCTTTTTGTCCGGCTATGTTACTGATTTCTTCAGTTGCCAGTTCCATCAATTTCTTGTCAGAAATTGAAGCTCCCAAACCTTGATTCAACACTATTTTCTCGAGTTTTGGTACCTGCATGATGCTTTTATATCCAAATTCTTTCATCATAGCCGGCACTACTTCCTCCTTGTATTTCTTTTGAAGTGTAGGTACAAATTCCATTACTTAAT
>CAYUEI010000473.1:0-1791 GCA_964443445.1 uncultured Prolixibacteraceae bacterium
TCAGGTTCAATTACCAATGATATGTTCAGCCAGCGTTTCCTGCAAGATGCATCCTATCTGAAAATTGCCAATATCGAGTTGGGTTATAATTTCCCTGACAAATGGTTTGGTGGATATGTTAGCGGTGTGCGTTTATACGCATCAGCTCAAAATCTGGCAACATTGTCAAAATATAAAGGTTACAACGTAGACTTCGCCGGTGGTACATTCTCTCCCGGTTACAACTATTGTTCGTATCCAACACCACAATCCATAATGTTTGGTGTTCACGTCTCATTCTAAGTTATAATTTAAAAAATAGGATATCAATATGAAAAGTTTAAAAATATTTCTAGCAATGTTGACGCTTGTCGGAGGTATGACAGCCTGCGATGAAGCTCTCGATGTTCAGAACCCGAACAATCAGACAACTTATGATTTTGGCGATTCAGAGTCAGAACTAAAGGAGGCTGTCATCGCCTGTTATAACCGCATACGCCTTGAAGGTACATTTGCCCGTGTTGGCTATACCCTCGATGCTGTACGTGGCGACGAAGTTTGGAATTCATCCCAACAGTGGTATCTGGAGTACGACAACCTTAATTCTCCGGGTACTATCGGCATAGGTGACGAATGGCCATGGCGTGACAACTACCATGTAATAAACCGTACCAATTTTGTATTGTCTAAAGTCGATGTTGTTAACATGTCGGAAGATTCTCGAAATCAGATTGCCGGACAAGCTCTCTTCCTCAGGGCATTGGCATATTATCATCTGGTTACATATTACCAGACTGTTCCTTTAATTACAGATTATGCTTCTTATTCTGACATCAACACCATGTATGCGTCAAACAACACTCAGGATGAGGTTTTTGACCAAATAGAGGCAGACCTTACCAAGGCAATGCAAATATTGCCATCTCGCGATGCCGGCGGCGAATGGGCTAAAGGCCGTGCTACTTGCGGTTCAGCAGCCGGATATCTCGCACGCGCCCTTATGTTCCGTCATAAATTTCCTGAAGCTTATTCTGTATTGAAAGACATAATCACAGGCAAATATGGTCATTATGAACTAACGGCCGACTATGGCGACAATTTCAGAGAAGGCGCTCCTTATGAAAACAACAAAGAAAGTCTCTTCGAAGTACAATTCCTTGACTTTGGAACAGGTGGAACTGATGAAGAATGGACTCCGGTAAACATAAGCTCGGAAGCTACTCAGGGTCATGCTGTCGAAAGTAACTATGCTTCGCAGGAATTAGGCAGCTGGGGAGACCTTGCTGGTTCACCTTGGTTGTATAACCTGTTCAAAAAAGAAAAGTGTACTGACGGCCGTCTCGACCCTCGTTTGTATTGGACACTAACTTCATTTGAAAGTGAATACAGCGCTTATACAGGACAGAAAACAGCAGCATATCCTAATGGAGATCCACGTAGCAATACTATTTATCAAAAGGACATTACTGCTACTCCTTTGTCAAACAACGCCCAGGGAGGAATATCAATAGCAAAGTTCACCAATGCAAGAAACAACATTTACAGTTCAATTACTAACGGTTTGCATTGTGGTATTAATCTTCGCCTCATGAGATACAGCGATGTTCTGCTGCGTGCTGCGGAATGCGAAAATGAAATCAATGGACCTACCCAAACGGCAATCGAATATATCAATACCGTTCGTCGTCGTGCTGCACTTGAAGATCTTAAGGTTTCTGACTTCACTTCAGCTGATGCTCTTTTTGAACAAATAGCTAATGTCGAACGTCCTAAAGAATTCGGTTGCGAAAATGGACGTGGTATAGACCTTAT
>CAYUEI010000474.1:0-1788 GCA_964443445.1 uncultured Prolixibacteraceae bacterium
TCAAACCATCGGAAGGACTTGCGTGTGAACAGCAAACGCCAGTATTCTGGAATGGGTTACTCTTTGGTATAATGCCAAAAGACGGAGGTGTAAACCGAAACCGGTTTGTATGTGTTGATCCTTCAGACTGTAAGAAAATTCTTTGGTCTAGTGAAGAAACAAGGTTTGGAATGGGGCCATACATTCTGGCTGACGGTAAATTCTTTCTTTTAAACGATGATGGAACCTTGTTCATAATAAAAGCCGATACCCGTAAGTTCAGTATTCTTGACAGTAAAAGCCTGATTAAGGATGGCCACGATGCCTGGGCACCGATTGCAACAGCAGATGGGTATATGGTATTACGCGATGCTGAAACAATGATTTGTATTAAAGTAAGCTCATGAAATAAGTTATTAACTTTAAGAAGAATTGCTAGTTATGAAGAACAAACAAATAACATATTTTCTGATTTTTCTTGGCTTATTGATAATCATAATAATTGCTGCAAATTATATAAACAGCAAACCGAATAAAGCAAAGAGCAATCCGTATGAATATGAATACGATGAATTTAAGCAAGTAAAACCTGAACTTATTTCTCATAAAGAAATCAGACAAATAAAAATAGCCATTGGTGATAAAGGAGGTATAGCTGCTGAAAACAATCAGATTTATCTGGCAGCAGAGAAATCAGTAAAGATTCTTACACCGGAAGGAAGACTTGTTTCTGAATTTCCTCTTAATGAAACACCAAATTGTATAGCAGTTAAGGGAGAAAAAATAGCAGTAGGTTTTGAAAAAACATTTACCATTTATAATTCAGAAGGAACAGCGTTATTAAGTTCCACGGAAACAAGTGACAGCTCAATGATTACATCGCTTGCTATTTGGGATAATAAAATTGTAGTAGCTGATGCCGGCAAACGTAAAATATATATTTACAAGGGTAATGAAAAAGCAAGTGAATTCGAAGGAGTATCAGAAGTAGAAAATACACATGGTTTTATAATTCCCAGTGCAAAATTTGATCTTGCGATAAATAATGAAAACGAATTATGGGTTGTAAATCCGGGGATACATTCACTTCAGCAATATGATGAAAGAGGGAACTTAATTAATTCATGGAGAAAGACCTCTTTAAGCATTGAAGGATTTTGCGGCTGCTGTAATCCATCACATTTTTCCTTTCTCAGTGATGGGAGTTTTGTAACCAGTGAGAAATCAATGCCAAGAATTAAGATTTACGATAAAAAGGGGGAATTTAAGTCAGTTGTAGCAGCACCTGATAAATTTGAAGAAAACGGTCATCCCTCAGATTTAGCTGTACTAAACGATATGATAGTTGCATTGGATTACGACAAAAAGATAATCAGAATATTTGACAGGAAATGAAAATAAATTTTCAGAATAGCAATCTTAACAGAAAAGAATTTATCAATGCCCTTGGCAGATATATAATACTTGCATTTTTAGCATTTATAGCTGTTTTTATTCTGACGAGGAGAAGAACAACTGAGGAAGAAGAATGTATAAATGATTATACATGTGGCAATTGCAGTCGTCGTGATAATTGTAATATAGACAAGAGCAAGCATCGACATTAAAATAAATGAGTGAGCAGAAAAAATATAGCAGAAGGGATTTTATCAATCTTGGAGGGAGGATAACTCTGGCTGCAGGCATTATTGGAGTAGCTGCTCTTTCTGCCCGTAAATCACAATCGGGAGGATGGGTCTGGCAAATAGATCCATTTAAATGCACTCAGTGTGGTCGTTGCGCTACTGATTGTGTTTTATCAGTTTCTGC
>CAYUEI010000475.1:0-1783 GCA_964443445.1 uncultured Prolixibacteraceae bacterium
ATATTTATAAAAATTGTAACTCAATTTAACTTACTTCGTAACTTTAGCAAAATAATCAGTTAATTGAGTATCATGCTTCGATTGATCTATATTTTTATCATATACATGTGCGTAATTACTGCATCAGCCCAAACAAGATATGATGATGGTTACATAGAAAAATTCGTTCAATCAGGCTACTACGATTTCCCCGGCATAAACAATGTTATCAATATTAATGATATCGACATTCCACTATTAAATATTGCTATCTTCTTTGAAACCAACCGACAAAGATCTTTAAAAGGATTGCTCCCTTTTAAGCACAGTATACAGTTAGAAACAGCAGCAACTGATTATTCAAATGATATGGTGAAACATGACTTCTTTAGTCATATAAGTCCTGTTCCCGGAAAGAATTCACTTGAAGATCGTTTAAAAAAAGCCGGTATCAAAAAAGAGTTTTATGGAGAAAATATTTCATATAATTACATACTTAAACTAGCAGGAATAAGATATATACCACCTTCTTCGATGGGTGACTTTTATAAAAGTGATGGGGTAACTAAAATAGAAACTCACACATATAAGACAATGGCTGTTGAAATAGTCAATAACTGGATGAATTCTCCAGGGCATAGATCCAATATTCTTAACCGCCAATTCAATATGCTTGGCTGCGGATGTGCTTTTTATTATTCAGGCGAGGGAATTGATAAAATACCGGCTCTAAAATGTACTCAATGGTTTTCAGAATGAATATTTTAATAATTTTATTCCTTAATCTAAAACCTAAAATTATGAAGAAACAATTGACCATCTTATCTATTTTACTTTTTACTGTATTTATATTCACAAATACCAGCTGTAATAATAAAGCTAAATCGGGACAAGATGATCCTTTAAAAGTCGAAGGAAACAGCGATACTGCTAAATTTGATTATTCCAATTTAAAGGAACAGGTAAAAGTTTTGGCAAAGAAACTTAACGAACCAAAAGACCTTACATTATTATTAAACGAAGCCGGAGCCTCGTATATCGCAGATATTACTCTTCCTGTTGATTATCTTGACAAACCTGTTTCTAATGATAAAATGAGCTTTTACTGGGGCATGTATTTATTTGATATGCTTTATGCGAAAACCTATAACAGAGAAGACCAGTTCCTTAAATTAAGAGAAAGTGAGAATAAACTTAAAATGAATCTTGGTCTTTCAGAAGAGTTGAATGAGATTGAAAAATACAATGAAAGGATAAAAATCAATAAAGAGAATAATGATTCCGTGAGTTCTATAATTGAAGAAGCATCTGAAGTTTGGTTTAAACAAATGGCAGATAATCACACCAACACATTGATTTACTCTATTGTAGGTAATAATATTGAGGCTTTATACATTCTTACGCAGCTTACGCTTCTTGCTTCTGACAATTCAAAACTTTTAGCTCTTGTAAATGAGCAGCATCCTCAGATAAACACTTTATTTTCTTTAATTAATTTAGTAAAGGATGATACAAACATCAAAACCTTATACGATGAAATAAATAAGGTCTCAGATATCTTTAAAAATAATCCTTCAATTACTTCAAAGGAACTAAATAAGATTGCTCCCTTAGTAGAAAGCTTAAGAAATAAAATCCTGAATTGACATAAAAAAAGAGGAGACATTGATCTCCTCTTTTAATTTTTGATAACTAAACTATCAAATTATTTCTGAATGGTATTCTTGTAATGATTTAACCTCATAAGCACCTTTCTGCCTGTCTTTTATACCTTTAGCAGAAGCTAAAGCCGCAGAAGTAGTTG
>CAYUEI010000476.1:0-1776 GCA_964443445.1 uncultured Prolixibacteraceae bacterium
ATCCGACCTGTCCTGATACCAACAATTCTCACTGAATATGACAAAGTCGTTATCATATTAATCAGAAAAACCAAAATCAATACTACAATTATCTGTGCAGTCATGTGTTTGTTATGTTTTTTAGCCTTGTTGCAACTAATTTATATATACCTCAAACCTATTTGAAGTAAATAATGTTTCTAAAAATAAGTAATAATTCTTTTATTTTGATAACAGATGACAAGTACAATTATCGTATCTGAAACGTATTTTCTTTCAATTTCGAGATTTGAAAAAGAGAGGAGGTACGGAGGAGGTACGGAGGAGGTACGGAGGAGGTGTTGGTCTATTTTGGGTTTTTTGTTATACAATATTTGTAGTTAATGTTCAATATTTTATGAAATTTGAATTACTTTTAACATCCACTGATCGTGTTTTGATTTTAAATAACTATAAAATATCAGCTATGAAAAGAATCCTTTTAGTCTATATTGCATTAGCAATTTCAGGCTTATCGTTAAATGCCTTTTGTCAATCAAATGATTGTGCTAAAGATATAAAAGACTCAAGAGGGAAGATGAAACCCTGGAAAAAAGGGGCACATGAAACAGGCCGTTACAGAAATGTATTTCTTGAAGCCGGCTATTCCCAGGAAGAAATAGATACTAAACTTGCAAAAGCATAC
Organism: uncultured Prolixibacteraceae bacterium; assembly: GCA_964443445.1. Lineage (GTDB taxonomy): Bacteria > Bacteroidota > Bacteroidia > Bacteroidales > Prolixibacteraceae > CAYMTR01. The sequence continues at coordinate 665 of CAYUEI010000476.1, forward strand.
TCCGACTTATTTGAAGGGCCAGACAAGGTATACTTTGAAGTTGGCGATTCAATGGCTTATGTTTCAGATATAAAGAATCATGATGCCCGTACTGAAGGGCTCTCATACGGGTTGATGATAGCTGTCCAGCTTGATAAGAAAGATGTTTTTGACCGTCTATGGAGGTGGACAAAGAAATATATGCAGCACCAGGGGGGAGCAAGGGATGCTTACTTTGCATGGAGCGTAAACCCAATAACCGGAAAGCACAATTCTGAAGGTTCTGCTTCTGACGGGGAGTTATATTTTATAACAAGTCTCCTTTTTGCTTCAAACAGATGGGGCAATGATACAGGTATTGATTATTATGGTGAAGCAAGGAGGATTCTTGATGCAATGTGGAGCAAAGATGGAACTGAAAAGCAAACAAATCTTATTAACGTAAAAGAAAAGAAAATAACTTTTGTACCTGACAGCTCAGGTTATAACTGGACTGACCCTTCTTATCATTTACCCGCATTCTATGAAATATGGGCTGAATATGCAAAAGATGGTCATGAAGATTTTTACCGTGACTGTGCCGATTCAGCAAGGGCTTTTCTACACAGGACATGCCACCCTGTTACCGGATTAAACCCTGATCAATCAGAATTTAGCGGTCAACCAAGGGAGTTTTTTAGAAAAAAGTCAGCTTTCAGATATGATTCATGGAGGGTTCCAATGAATATTGCAATGGATTATTCCTGGTATGCAAAAGATACCAAATGGCAAAAAGATTATGGAAAGAGGATTCAGGACTTTTTGTTTTGCAAGGGGATAAAAACATTTGATGACCAGTTTAATATTGATGGAACCACTCCTGAGTGGATAATGCCGGCAGGGGGATATCAAAAATTGAGACATTCACTAGGTTTTGTAGCAACTTCAGCTGCAGCTTCAATAATGGGAACCCAGTCAAAAAGCTGGATATTTATTGATGAATTATGGAATGCAAAACTTGAACCATATGCTGACGGTTACTTTGACCCTTATTATGACGGTCTGCTTTATCTGTTCAGCCTTATGCATTTAAGCGGCTATTACAGAATAATAACTCCGGCTAAATAGATGTTTTTAAAACATTAATTATTAAG
>CAYUEI010000477.1:0-1772 GCA_964443445.1 uncultured Prolixibacteraceae bacterium
CTATGGAAAAGTTAGCTAAACCGGCTTTAAAGGCTGTTGAAGATGACGACATTGTGTTTTACCCTTCTAAATTCAAAAATTTATACCGCCACTGGATGAGCAATGTTAAAGACTGGTGTATTAGTCGTCAGTTGTGGTGGGGACATCAGATTCCGGTTTACTATCTTACCGATGGTAGTTTTGTTGTAGCGGAAAGTGCTGATAAAGCACTTGAATTAGCTAAAATCAAAACAAATAACCAAAACCTTTATTTAACAGATCTACGTCAGGATGAAGACGTACTTGACACCTGGGCCTCTTCATGGTTATGGCCAATATCTGTTTTCGATGGCATTAATGAACCTGAGAATAAAGATATTAAATACTACTACCCTTCTAATGACCTGGTTACTGCCCCTGAAATAATTTTCTTCTGGGTAGCAAGAATGATAATTGCCGGTTATGAATTCAGAAATGACAAACCTTTTAAAAATGTTTATTTCACCGGTATCGTAAGAGATAAGCTACATAGAAAGATGTCCAAGTCACTTGGCAATTCACCCGACCCATTAGAGTTAATTGAAAAATATGGTGCTGATGGCGTGAGAGTTGGTATGCTTTTAAGCTCTCCTGCAGGGAATGACTTACTATTTGATGAATCACTTACTGAACAGGGAAGAAATTTTACAGCTAAAGTATGGAACGCTTTCCGTTTGGTGAAATCATGGGATGTTGATAAATCATTATCACAACCCGAACACTCAAAAGTTGCTTTAGAATGGTTTGAAAATAAGCTCAGCAATGTGATAGTTGAAATGGACGATCACTTCTCCAAATTCAGAATTTCTGATGCTCTGATGCTTATATATACTACAATTAGAGATGAGTTCTCTTCCTGGTTGCTGGAAATTGTTAAACCCACGTATATGCAACCAATCGACAAGCTTACTTACGATAAGGTTGTATCTCTGTTTGATGATTTGATGAGAATACTCCATCCTTTCATGCCTTTCATTACTGAAGAGATATGGCAACTTCTTGCAGAAAGGAAAAATGGTGAAAGCATTATGGTTTCCTTAATGCCAAAAGCTAAAATCATTGATGAAAATATACTTGAAAACTTTGAAGATGTAAAGGAAGCTGTTACAGGTGTCAGAAATATTAGAAAAACTAATAATATAGCTTTCAAAGAAGAAATAAAACTCTTTATAAACAAGGGTTCTAAAGGATATAATTCTCACTTCAACTCTGTACTTATTAAACTATGTAACCTTTCTGAAATTAAATTTATTAATGAAGATATAAAAGGCGCTGTGTCATTTCTGGTAAAAACATCGGGATTCTTTGTTGAATTAGGAGAAAAGGCAGATATAGAAAGTGAATTAAAAAAATTAGAAGAAGAATTAAACTATTCAAAGGGCTTTTTAAAATCTGTGTTGTCTAAGTTAAACAATGAAAAGTTTGTTAACAGTGCGCCGGATAACGTTGTTGAAATAGAGCGGAAGAAAAAAGCTGATGCTGAAGACAAAATCAAATCGCTGGAAGAAAGAATCGCAGCTTTTAAATAAAAGAAAACGTCAACTGAAAAGGTTGACGTTTTTCTTTTATATTCTTCCTTATTACAATACAGTTACCCAACCATGAGTATCAGGCTCATCACCATATTGAATGCCTATCAGTTTCTTGTATAGCTTAATACTTTTCTCTCCGGGTTCTTCACCATAGAAATAACGAATATCCTCATCAGCATCATAAATACTTCTTATTGGTGAAATAACAGCTGCTGTACCACA
>CAYUEI010000478.1:0-1771 GCA_964443445.1 uncultured Prolixibacteraceae bacterium
TGATGGTTATGCTGGAGCCAATCAGAAACAATGCGATTACCATTCCGCGTTTGCCTAACCATTTAAAATGTTCGTAACTTGTTTCAAAGACAGGGAATATATTGGCAAATACAATGGCAAGAATGAAGAATAGAATAAACCAGGGAATTTTAATTGATTTTTTTTCACCATTTTTATTCAAAACGGCTATAACCAATGCAAGCGGAATAATCCATAATGTACGGATAAGTTTTACCGTTGTTGCAACCTGTAATGCTTTTTCGCCATAAATAGCTCCGGCACCAACTACCGAACTGGTATCGTGAATGGCTATAGCTGCCCAGTTTCCAAATGCTTCCTGACTTAGTCCTAATTTATGTCCAATAATAGGGAACAAGAACAAGGCAACGGCATTTAGCACAAAAACCACGATTAGAGCAAATGAGATTTGATAGTTTTTACTTTTAATGATTGGGGCAATTGCAGCAATGGCACTTCCCCCACAAATAGCTGTTCCTGAAGCAATGAGTACTGAAATATTTTTCTCAACTTTAAATAGTTTCCCAAGCATGATGCCGAGGGTCATCACTGTAATTACAGATACTGCAGTTTCAATAAAACCGTTTTTTGATGCTGAAATAACTTCACTCATACTCATCCCAAAACCCATCAAAACTATAGAAGCCTGAAGGATTTTTGACGTATACTTATGGATATATTCATGTTTTATTCCGAAAACTGAAAGCACTAAACCAATGAATAATGCTATTGGCGGAGATACAAATGGTAAAAAACACACACAAATAATAACTAAATAAAGCCTATTGTAACTTTTAAATTTCTTACTAAAACTATCCAAGCTATTTAATTCTTTAAGGTTTTTAATGCCCATTTTTTTGCTTTCAAAAGTATCGGATTTCAATAATTAAATCAAACACCGAATGTTTTAGAAATGAAATCTACTGATGATTTTCCAACCATCACCTCAAATTCTCCCGGTTCAACAACATATTTCATGTTGATGTCCCAGAATGCCAATTTTGACGTTTCTATTGTGAATTGAACGGTTTTGGTTTCTCCGGCTTCGAGAGTTATACGCTTGAAATCTTTCAATTCTTTTACAGGACGGGTAACCGAAGAAACTTTATCGCGAATGTATAGTTGAACAATCTCGTCGCCCTTCATCTTTCCGGTGTTGGTAATCTCAACTGAAACCTGAAGCGATTTGCCATTTTCAATTTTTTCTGAAGAGAGTTTTAACTTATCGTAAGCAAAAGTAGTGTAGCTCAATCCATAACCAAAAGGGTAAAGTGGTTTTGTATTCTGTGAAACATAGTCGACGTACCTGGCCGATGGTTTGTGGTTGTAAAACATTGGTAGTTGTCCTACCGATTTTGGGATTGTGATAGTTAGTTTCCCTGAAGGATTTATATCGCCAAACAGCATATCAGCAGCTGCTGTTCCAGTCTCTTGCCCCATATACCAGCCTTCAATAATCGCTGGTACTTTTTCTTGAATGTAGTTGATAGACAATGGGCGACCATTTGTAAGATAAACAACAACAGGCTTTCCTGTTGCTACCATCGCTTCAACCAACTCTTTCTGCTCGCCAATCAAATCGAGGGTCATATTATCGCCAATATGAGCTTTGCTCCACGCTTCCCTACATATAAATTCGGTTTCACCAACAGCAAGAATAATGATATCAGCCTGTTGAGCAACCTTAACAGCCTCATCTATCAATTTCAAATTTTCCTCGCGGGGAGTAAACACAATATCTTCGTTACGCCAG
>CAYUEI010000479.1:0-1770 GCA_964443445.1 uncultured Prolixibacteraceae bacterium
ACTTATGATTCAAAACTATACCTTGACCCGGGAATTCCGGAAGTCAGAACATATCTGAATCAGATAGTTAATGAGGTGGTTGAAAAATACAATATAGATGCTATTCATTTTGATGATTACTTTTATCCCTATCCCGTCAATAAAATTTCTTTCCCTGATACATCCTCTTTCAAGCTTTATAACCGAGGATATCAGATTACAGAAATAGATAATTGGAGAAGAGAAAATGTAGACCTTATAATCCAAAGCCTGAGTAGTGAAATTAAAAGGATAAAGCCTGACGTGAAATTTGGCATAAGTCCCTTTGGTGTATGGCAGAATTATACAGATCATTATACCGGGTCGTTTACGAACGCAGGAATTACAAACTTCAACCATCTGTACGCCGATGTAACCAGATGGCTGTGTAACGAATGGATCGACTATGTTATTCCACAGATTTACTGGGAGATTGGTCACCCAAAGGCTGACTTCGTGACTCTGACTAACTGGTGGAATGAAAATTCCTGCGGTCGTCATGTTTATATCGGGCATGCGTTGTATAAGCTGGCCGATGATAAATCTCCTGCATGGGACAATGAAAACGAAATGCCTGAACAGGTTAATATTTCAAGAAAACTTAAGAATGTATATGGGAGTGCATTTTTCAGGATGAAATATCTAGATAAGAATCCTGACAATTTTACCTGCATATTAAAAAAAGACATATATAATAAAAAGGCTTTAGTACCTCAAATGGCATGGATTGACAGCGTACCTCCGATTTCACCTGCAAAGCTTGTACCAAAGGGCTTTTTTAGTATAAAGAAACTTGTAGTTAAATACAATAAAAAGCAACAGCCTTCTGATGATATTCTTGGGTATATCATTTACAGATCGGATAAAAAGAATCAGGTAAATATTGAGAATCCTGATAATATTGTACGCTTTACTGATTCAAATGAAATAAAAATTGAAGATCTCAATGTTCCGGCAAAGAAGAGACTATATATTTGGGTGACTGCAATTGATAAACATCAAAATGAAAGTTTACCCATTGGTAATATAAAAATCAAAAAGAGAAAATGAAAAACACAAGCATCATTCTACTTGGCAATCAGGATATTTCCACTTCACTTGATTATAATGTTTTGCTCACGCTGCCTGACTCGAATAATAACAATGACAACGTCATCTTTTCAGAGTCGTTTGAAGCCACTTCATATCTAAAGCTGATAAATGAAAGGATTGATAGTGAATATATTATACTTCAGGTAAAACCCGGAAGAGTAAATGTTGAAAATAAACAAATAGAAGAATGGATAGAAAAAATTAAAAATAATGAACCCACCCTATCCTACTCTTTCTACCAGGAAAGGATTGATGGTGAAATCAGGAACCACCCTCTATCTGATTATTCAGAAGGCAGTATCAGGGATGACTTTAATTTTGGACCCCTTATATTATTTAAGTCAAAAGATTTGTCAGATTATTTGCTGGAAAACAATAGCAGCTATCAATATGCCGGGCTATATGATTTCAGGCTATATCTTTCAAGAAAAGGAACTATTTCACTTATTAGCAGTTATTTATACACTTACGAAGAACCTGATATCCGAAAATCGGGAGAAAAACAATTTGACTATGTAAATCCTTCCAATCGGTTAAGGCAAATTGAAATGGAGGAATCAGCAACAAAGCATTTGAAAGAAATAAATGCATTTATAGCACCTCCCTTTAAGGAAGTAAATTTTGAAGAGTATAAATTTGACAAAGAGGCTTCTGTGATAA
>CAYUEI010000480.1:0-1767 GCA_964443445.1 uncultured Prolixibacteraceae bacterium
CTGATTATTGATTCTTCAAACAAATCATCATGGGGTGACTCAAGCGAAAAAATGGTTTTCGACAAACAATAAATTCTCAGGTGATTATGTGCCAGAATAATGGCACTGGCATTGTTTTTAAGGGCAGTTTAAGCTACTACCTATTTCCTACTTCATTAGTACCAAATTCGTACCAAATTCTTCTTTTCTCCCATTATAAAGGGAGAAACGACGAACTTGGTACGTATTTGGTAGGTATTTTAAATACATACAACACTGAAATCTTAAAGTTTAATTGATTTGCTTTCCATGGAAATATGCATTCCTTTTTGATATTTGAAAAGTTCAACTTTTACCATGCTGCTATCGGCAGCTTGTGGTGCAATCACTATGAAGTCCATGTTTTGAACATCCTGATCGACGACTTCGCCATTCTTGATCTTTTTGTCGATCCATGTCCCCGAGTTTGCATAAATACAAGTTTCTCCGTTTGTATTGGTGAATGACTTCAGCATGGGTGCATGCGTATGACCAAAAACAACAATTCTAACTTCGGAATCTATATTCTGGAAGTACTGAAAATAGGCCATTGAATCGAGGAACGATGTTTTAAGGCTACCCGGCATAGCTTTTATAACAGGTGTCACTACCGGAACATTGTTGTAAGCCAATCTTTTTTCCCAGGCTGCCTGACTACAGAACCCACTGTATAAATTCATATCAATGCTTCCGTCTTCTTTATTGAACGGGATTATGTCGTTTATGCAATAGTTACCTTTGAAATTGCCAATGTTGGTAACAATAATCTTATCATCGTGATTGTCTTTGACCGGGATTAAGCTCTTCATAATTGATTTCCAAATGTTGTAATAGACAAATGTATTCACCTGGGTTTCGTCGGCAGAGTTTAGTGTAACATTGCGGACAGGGATAATTTCTTCGGCTGTCGGATAATTGGTTACCGAGTTAACGGCAATTCGGGTAAAGAAATATCCGGCGGGCAAAATGGTACCCTCAGCAATGTCCTGATTACTATATGGATCGGGTGCACAAAAAAAATCATACCGGTTACAGTGTTCAATGGCTATCTGCGGGGTCGGATTATAAGTTCCTAATCCCAAACGCTCATTATCCCTTGCTTGATTGATTCCCGGTAAAATCAAATCTACATTTTCTTTCGAAACAAGCAGATCGTGGTTTCCGGGAGCATAAGTTACTATTATCTTTCCGTCTTTAATTATGTCATTCAGTACATCAATAACACCTTTGTTTTGAACAGCAATTTTCTGAATAAACTCTTTTTGTGTTTTACCGTCGTAAGTATCTGTCCTTGAAGGAACATACCATTCATCCAGCATGTCACCGCCAATGACCAATTCCTTAATTGTTTTCGATTCGCGGATTTCTGTCAGAAATTCAGTCATTCGCGGAAGGTGATGTACACATTCTGAGTAAGTAAGGTCGGCGCCTAAATGCAGATCACTGATAACCACTATTTTATTTCTCTCCTGAATTTCTCCTCCATTTACTAAGTCAAACGGATTATCGCCCAAATTCGACGGATCATCATCGTCTTTTTGGCAAGATGTAGCAGCCAACATGAATACAGTGGAAGCAATGATACCCCACAATTTAAGGTTGTTTCTTTTCATTTTATTTGTTTTTTTTAGTTAAACAATAGCGACTCGTGATATTTTGACAACAAGCTTAGTTGGAAAAATAACCAGTTTGGTATACTTGCAAAGTTATTAATTATTCAGTCGTTTTTAATTTAGTCGCTGGATTTTT
>CAYUEI010000481.1:0-1763 GCA_964443445.1 uncultured Prolixibacteraceae bacterium
TTATTTATTACAATGTCAGAAAAAGAAAAGATTACCTTTTCACTTACATGCTCATTTCAACAGTAATATTCCTCATTTGCTTTCTCCTCGATAACGTTAAACTTGAACTTGGTTTTGCTCTCGGCTTGTTTGCAATCTTCGGAATCATCAGATACCGTACACTGCAGATTCCTATCAAGGAGATGACATATTTGTTTCTTGTTATAGGTATTTCTGTTATCAATGCATTGTCGAACAAGAAAGTAAGCTATGCTGAACTGCTGCTAACCAATGCTCTGCTTGCTGCTGTTCCTTATGTTCTTGAAAGGTTTGTCCTCTTGAAACATGAGTCAACCAAGGTCATAACTTATGAAAAGATAGAGCTCATAAAACCGGAAAACAGGCAGAAGCTTATCGAAGATATTGAAGCACGTACTGGACTTAAAATAAACAAAATAGAAGTTGGAAAGATTGATTTTCTTAGAGATACTGCCAAGATAAATATCTATTACTATGAAAATAACAATCAGGAGAATCTTGCCGACGATAATTCATCCTTTTCGGACAGTAGTGATGATTAAAAATTTCAAAGCATCAGTTCTTGTACTGGTACTAATATGTTGTTTTTATAGTGCTGATGCCCTTTCCAACGATTTCAGGGCAAGGCTTTCCGCATCTGCTGAAGCTGAAATAATAAATGATCTGTCAGCCTCCGTTGAAGTGGAAACCCGTTTCGATAAATACCTAACCACATACGATCGCTCGTTTGTAGAAGCAACTTTATCATACGACATTATCAAGCCCTTGCGTTTTGGTGTTTCAGGTCGTTTTATGCACGATATGAATGATGTACGTAAGTTTAGTACAGCATACCGGGCTTCAGCCTATCTGCGTTATAAAACATCCATTGATGATTTCGACCTTAAAATAAAAACTGCCCTTCAATATGGTTTCGATGAGTTGTCATCTTCTTTTGCTTCGGGTATGAATAAGCTTATATGCAGGAATTCAATAGGTGTTGATTATAATTGGTTTGGAACCCGATTCACCCCTTTTGCTGAGTATGAGTTTTTTTATCATATAAACAACACTAATGGGGGCATTATCAATCAATCAAGAATTAAAGGTGGTATTTCATATAAAATCAATAAACCCTCGGAAATAAGCGTTTTTTATATGTTTGAGAACGAATTTAATGTTGCCTGGCCGGTAGATTCTCACATCCTGGGGTTCAGCTATAATTACAAGTTTTAAATATTATTTCAATTCTTATATAAAAAGAACAAAGGCTGCCTGAATTATCAGACAGCCTTTGTTTTATATTTTAAATCTCTGTTAGAATTTCCACTCAAGACCTATATTCAAGCTTGCCCTTTGGAAGTCATAATCATTGTCTATCGCAATAAATTCATTGAAGAAATAAGTATAATCAGGTGAAACTGTTAAACCAATCTTATCGTTGAAGTTATATTTAAAAATAAATCCACCTATTACACCGGCAGAAGTTTTTGCATTTTCCTTTTTCCAGAATGATGAATCATCATAGCTGCCATCCTTAAGGAATGTTCCTTCATATTTATAAATCAGGAATTCCAATTCAAGACCAAGGCTTGCATAGAGGTCGAAGTTTCCAAGCTTAAGAAGTCTGTAGTCAGCACGTGGAGTTACATTAAGATTATTGAAAACATAATGAGTCCTGTCAACTGTCAATGGATTCTCAGAAGTATAAGAATAATCCTGATTAAAACTGACATTTGAATATCCTAATCCAATTCTGGCCCTTA
>CAYUEI010000482.1:0-1754 GCA_964443445.1 uncultured Prolixibacteraceae bacterium
CTATCCCTTCCGGAAAAACCGAAAACACTCATTATCTCCGGCTTTATCTGCCGGCACGAACAGCTATAGTCCTTGAAAAAACACCACTTAAAAGGATAAAATAAAAAAAGAGGCAGCCAAATGGTTGCCTCTTTTTAAATATCATTGTAATTTTATTATTTGTTAGGTCTTATTGATGAATAGTTGATATGTAAAGCAGCAGCTTTTCTAAGCTCCTGTTTGATATCTGTAACAATACCCATCTTAGTATACTCGTCAACCTTCAATGAAAAAATCATTTGAGGTATTTCAGACTCATCATGTGTCTGCCTTTCAGCTTCTACAAAGTCAGGAATATCACTCACCTTTGCAAAATTATCATTCAACTGAATTTGTGGTTCAGTCCCATATAAATGCTGCAACGACCTGATAGGAGCTCCAACATAAATATAACTAACAAGAGTTTTCTTTTCCATCTTGTTAATTTCAGTAGCTTGCGGTAAATGTATTCTTACTTTAAGCGATGCTTGCCTTAACGAAGTAGTTGCCATAAAGAAGAACAGCAACATGAAAACGATATCTGGCAAAGAAGCAGTCGAAATTGGAGGCAATTCTTTAGCCTTGCTTTTACTGAATCTAGACATTACTTATTCCCTCCTATCTTTTTAGGTTCAGCTTCAGATATCTTTTGCGGATATACTTCCTGCACAACCTTTTGTTGTTCTTCTGTAAGTTTCTTATAAGGCTTCCCAAACTTCTCGCCTGATATTTCATCACGCAATTCGTTAATTGCAGCAATAAGTTCATTTTGAACCTTGATATAAGTACCATAAGTAGTACCTACGTCATTCCTTAATGAAATTACTGCACTTTTGGATATAACCTCATAATTACCTATCAAATCGAAAGATCGTACTTCCTTTTCAGGCAGGTTAGGTAAATTCATAGGGTTCGCAAGGAAAATTTTTGTTTTTTCCCTTAGATCTTCAACTCTGCAAATTTCACCTTCAACCATAAGCCTGTTTTCGCGGTCAACCAAAACAACGAAAATATTTCGTTCCTTGATTGGCGGTGCATTATCATCTACCTGCGAAGGATCGACCCATTGTGGCAATCTTCTTTCAAGACCTTTGTCCTGATCCATTGTAGTTGATACAAGGAAGAAGATTAGCAGCAAGAAGGCGATATCCGCTAAAGAAGATGATGGTATTTCGGGCATTTTCCTTGGCATAATGGCTCTTGTTTAAAATTAGTTGCGTTTAATTGAACTTTTCAAACTAAAAAATACAACTGAAAGAGCAGCTGCACCAAATAAAATGTATACACAATTCAGACCAGCACCAATCCATCTTGATATTGAAGGAGTCAATGTTCCATCAGCAACAAATTTATCAACCCCAAAGAACTGAGGTAATTCACTTGTCGATAATGCCCATGAAACAAAAACCAACACTGCTATACCAACCAACAAGATTAAAGTGCTTATCATTTGTTTTTTATCTTTCAATATCTGTATTAGCGCAAAACCTAATGCCAGCACAAGACCGGCAACAGTTAGTATTACTGCCCAATTGATATTCAACGAAATCATTTTTTCAGCTCGTGCTCCCGGATTTTCCTGACTCTCAATTGAGAAGAACAATACTCCGATTAATATCAGAGATATTGCCATCAAGACCCATAAAGCAACTTTAGCTATTGTACCTCTTTTCTCCATAACTGAGATTATTTTTTAGCGTTGTACTTAACAATCATGTCAAGTAATGTAATTGATG
>CAYUEI010000483.1:0-1746 GCA_964443445.1 uncultured Prolixibacteraceae bacterium
GGGGAAACCTTGAAAGCACGGATCTAAAATTAGAGAACGGAAGAATCTGGATAGGAGAAATAGGACTTTCGAAGGAAGTAGAATTATAAAGAATAAGCACCAAAAATAAAACAATGAAAAGATACATTAAATCAAAAGCCTTTCTCCTTTTGCTATTTTTAGCTGCAATAATAAGCTCTTTTACTTCCTGTGAGGATAATGATCCAATGACAGATGTAAACCTGAAAACGGGATTATATATTATAGTTGGAGACCATTATATATTTACACCGGATAATATAGAGTATTATGACAATTCATCCCATTTTTTCTATCTGAAGAGAGTTCCGGGAGAAAACTTAAACAAACTTAACAATTCAAAATACTGGATAACCAGTGATGGTGAAGTGATTTATGAAGGTACATTTATCGGGCAAAGCGGAGACCCGTGTGCAGGAGACTCCGTACTTGAATATATCAAAGGGCGTGATGCCGATTTTGTCCTGAGGCTTGGAAGCCTGTATAATAGTACAACATTTAACTCTTCCATTCCTGATCCAAGATTTGAAAAGAAGTTCACCGATGAATTAAAAAGGCAAGGTAAGTTCCGCTACGGACTTGAATGTAACATCGATTCAATGATTCTGAAAACACCCGGAACGATTAAGGTATCTTACAATTTAAAAAACCTTGATGATGTTAACTACTACATGCTTGATCCCCAAAAAACACCAAGCGATAATATTTATACCATCAATTGGGAACTTACGCTGATACCTCAGGAACCGAAGGTTTACATTCATCCCGACATGACAGAAACAATTTATTCTTTTAATGCCCACCCTGCCCCGTTATACAGCGATATAACCTATAAACCCGGTTGGGACAAAGAGTGGCTTACACTAATCAAAAGCGGAGAAACAAAAAGCTTTACCAAAGAGTTTTATTTACTAAAAGATTCAATTCCCGCTGAGGAGTTTTGGACTCACATTATGATTCCCGGTCTGGGTGATGAATTTGTTTTACCGGAGGAAATACAACTTAACGACGGGCAAATATGGTTAGGTACCCTGGAATTACTACATTTAACTTTGCTACAGAAAAATGAATGAGATTTAAGCGGTTTATATTTTTTACCCTACTGGCTATGCTAGTATCTAATAGTGTCTTTCCTCAAAGCAAAGACACTATTGTCATTTATGAATACGTGCACATTACCGACACAGTATGGATAGAATCAAGCCCTAAGAGGGATACTTTTTCAATTGACCGGATGAGTCCAATAGAAAATGCCACCCTTATTATTGACACTGTAAATAAATCTGCTGAGATGGTTATTATTTCAGCAGGAAAAAGTGCAACCATTTCAATAAACAACATCATACTAACAGATAACAATCTTAATCTGAACAGTATGAAAAAAACAACATTTCTTGGAATGACATTCCTTGCCCTGAGCACTTCATTGCTTGCCCAGCCAGACAACTCTAAAAACTTAGGACTATATATCAGGGGAAATTACGGAAGCCAAAGTGCGCACTATTATGAACAAGAAGCCTATAACGAAACTTACAGTCAGTCGACTGATGGTGCCAGCGTAGAAGCTACTGCCGTTTTTGGGATAAAAGGCAATCTGCCAATTAACTCATTCCTTTCATTTTCACCGCGATTAAGTTATACCCATATAAGGGGATTAAGACCAAAGTCTTATACCATCTATAACGATAAAATCATTACCCATTATTCTGCGACAGCGACCTCTAAGTT
>CAYUEI010000484.1:0-226 GCA_964443445.1 uncultured Prolixibacteraceae bacterium
CTATTGTTCCAGCATTGGAAGCCATAAACTCATTAATATACAATTGAGCAAACGATTGGTGAAAGCATCCACAAAACAATATTTCCATGATCAAAAGGAGAAGGTATTTTCTTTTCATTTACTCAATTTTAACGAGTATGACAATTAGCCTAAAGGGCTTCAAATATAACGCTAAAATTCGTAGAAAATTGGGATTTTATTTGTCTGGATTGTAATAAATTTTCAC
>CAYUEI010000484.1:236-1740 GCA_964443445.1 uncultured Prolixibacteraceae bacterium
TAATATACCTTTAAGTCGTTTTAACAACACAATAATTCCTATAGCGCAAAATAATAAAATAATCATTTATAAAAGTTCAAGTATGACACCAACAGAAAGGGCAAGAGATTTACTTGCCCGAATGAGCCTTAAAGATAAAATATATCAGTTGATGGCCGTTATTGATGGCTCTCCCGACAGATTTAATCCTGAATTTGTAGATAACCCTAGTGAAATGAAGCGTGTGTTTGGAAAAGGGGTTCATTCCGTTCAGCCTTTCTTTGACGGCTTGAAAGAAACACTAGAATCACGCAACAAAATTCAAAAGTATCTTTTAGAAGAAACCAAGTTGGGCATTCCTGCCATTTTTGTAGATGAGGGTCAACACGGACTGATGAAACCCGAAGCCACCGTATTTCCAATGGCTATAGGATTGGCTTGCTCTTGGAACCCGGAGTTGTTAGAGCAGGTATATGCTGTTACCGCGCACGAAATGCGATCACGCGGCGCACAATGGGCTCTTTCTCCTGTTATAGATGTTTGCAGAGATCCACGTTGGGGCAGAGTCGAAGAAACGTATGGTGAAGATCCTTATCTTAATGGTATTTATGCAGTTGCTGCCGTAAAAGGTTTTCAGGGAACTACTACAGGAAACATTGCGAATAATCATGTAGCCGCTACTTTAAAGCATTTTTGCGGTCATGGTCAGCCCGAGGGAGGACTAAACCAGGCTCCTGCAAATTATTCTGAACGTACTTTACGCGAATCTCAGTTTCCCCCTTTCCAAATGGCTATTCAGCAGGCAAAACCACTTTCGATAATGCCTTCTTATAACGAGATTGATGGACGCCCATCTCACGCCAACTCTTGGTTGCTGAAAGATGTGCTACGCAAAGAGTGGGGCTTTGAAGGATTGATCATTTCGGACTGGTACAGCATTGACCAATTAGAAAGTAAGCACTTTGTGGCAAATGATAAAAATGAAGCAGCCATGTTGGCATTTAATGCGGGTATTCAGTTTGAGTTGCCATTCGGCAATTACTACAAAAATATGGAAGCACTTGTCGACGAAGGTAAAGTGAATATTGATGATATTGACGAAGCTGTTTTTAAGTTGCTGAAATTAAAATTCGAACTTGGATTATTCGATAACCCCTATGTTGATATAAATGTGGCAATTGCCGTGAGCAAAGACCCTGCATCAAAAAAACTGGCATTGGAAGCTGCCCAACAGTCTATTGTGCTGCTGAAAAACGATAACAACCTTCTGCCAATTAAAAAGGGACAATACAAAAAAATTGCTGTAGTTGGACCTTGTGCCAACGATCTCTTTTTGGGTGGATATTCGGGCGAACCATACGAAAAAGTTTCGCTGTTGCAAGGTATTCAAACTAAAGTGGGCAACACCTCCGAGGTACTGTTTGCGCAAGGTTGTCGTATTACAGAAAACCTGACTATCAGCCAATTTAACTGGCGTAACGAAGATATTGTGTTTACTCCCCGCGAGGAAAATTTGAAATTGATA
>CAYUEI010000485.1:0-1728 GCA_964443445.1 uncultured Prolixibacteraceae bacterium
ATTCAGCAGAAAACATTAATCCTGATGAATTAACTTTATCAAAGCTTGACAGTCAGTTTCTTATTAAGGTTAACGAAATAGTAGAAAAGAACTATAGTAAACCTGATTTTGATGTTATGCAATTTGCTTCTGAGATGTATGTCAGCAGAAGTCAGCTGTACAAAAAACTTAAAGCCATTACAGGTCTTTCCAGCAATGACTTTGTAAATGTGTACAGATTAAAAAAATCTGTTGAACTTTTAAAACCCGGTGACATGCAGATCGGTGAAGTTGCTTATGCTGTAGGATTTAACGATCCAAAATATTTTAGCAGAATCTTTAGAAAGTTCTTTAAAGTATCACCATCAGAATATCATAAACAGAAATAAAAAAGGCCATCCTATAAAAAGGATGGCCTTTCAATTACTAATAACCTACTAACTATTTGGATGAGAATTTATAAATACATACATGATAGTATTCCTGTCCCGGTTCCAGAACCACTGACGGGAATTGAGGTTTATTTGGAGAATCAGGGAAATGTTGTGTTTCAAGACAAAATCCACTCCTGAACTTATAAGGCTTACCAGATTTACCGGTTACTCCCCCATCAAGAAAATTACCAGCATAAAACTGAATACCCGGCTGATCAGTTAAAACTTCCATTACAATACCAGTTATCGGTGATTCAACAATTGCTGCTGTTTCTATACCGGATCCTTTCTTGTTTAAGACCCAGTTATGATCATACCCCTTTCCATATTGTAACTGCTGAAAGTCAGCATCTGCTCTTTCTCCAATTGCTGTTGGTACAGTAAAATCCATTGGAGTACCCTTTATCGATACAATCTCACCTGTGGGTATTAATGTTTCATCAACAGGCGTGGTGTTATCTGCATTAATAGTAAGAATGTGATCATTAATAGTTTCACTTCCTTCTCCCGACAAATTGAAATAACTGTGGTGAGTCAGATTACAGATAGTCTTCTTATCAGTTGTAGCCTTGTATTCAATTTTGAATTCGTTTGCCGGAGTGAGCTCATAAGTCATTGTTATATTCAGATTTCCGGGATATCCTTCTTCCCCATCAGCAGATAAATAAGTAAATTCAATTTTTGAATCACTTATCTGATTTACATTCCAAACTACATCACAATATCCTTTTACTCCACCATGTAAATGATTTTTTCCATCATTTGCAGCAAGTGTATATTCAACAGAGTCAAGTACAAACTTAGCATCTCCAATTCTGTTTCCATATCTGCCAATAGATGCTCCAAAGAAATTTTCAACATTGTTAATGTACTCATCAACACTATTATAACCTAAAGCAACGTCTACCGGATTTCCGTTCTTATCAGGAACACAAAGAGCAACTACACGAGCACCGTAGTTTGTAACTTTCATTGCAATGCCGTTAGTTCCTTTCAATTCATATAGAGAAACATTGGCTCCATCAATTGTTTTATTGAATGATTCTACCTTGATATTATTTGCAGTTTCTGTAAAAGAATTCTTCTTATTACAACTTCCTAATAAAAAGAGTATTGATACTGCTAAAAAAAAGTTAATTACTTGTTTCATAATGAGTTTATTTTTTTAGTTAGCTTTAAGTTGAACTAATGCAACTGAATGTGCAGGTATTTCAACAGTTAGCTTTCCCTTAACCGGGTTATTTACTTTAAAATCCTGCATATTAACGGTTTCAGCTTTGCCGAAATCGTTATAATCAGTTATATTTTTTGCATT
>CAYUEI010000486.1:0-1726 GCA_964443445.1 uncultured Prolixibacteraceae bacterium
TGCCTCCTGCTCTGTCGAGGGCTTGCTGTTCGTTTAAAGTTGTAAGAACACCAAAGATGACAGGTAGGTTATATTTAATATTCAGATCAACTGCACCTTTGGTCACTCCCTGACATATATAATCAAAATGAGGAGTTTCGCCCTGAATTACGCATCCTAAAAGAATGATTGCATCGACATCTGTATATTCTGCAATGAATTGTCCGCCTAAAGTAAGCTCAAAGCTTCCCGGAACATGTTTAACAATTATATCTTCTTCTTCAGCTCCATGTTTGATAAGTGTATCTGCAGCCCCTTTTGCAAGAGCACCTGTAATTGTATAATTCCATTCAGAAACTACTATCCCGAATTTCATGCCTTTTGCTGAAGGGACTGAATTAATGTCGTAATCTGATAAATTTCTGGTTGCCATAGTTGAATAATTTGACCAATATTAATAAAAAAACGGGCTGACTTTAAAGTGACGCCCGTTTTTTTTTATATCTGAATTGATTGATTTACTGTTTAAGACGAGCAATAGTTTTTTCTATTGTCATTGTTTCAGTGTTGTTTGGGTACTTGTTTTTAATTTTTTCAAGTACAGATACTGCTTCTTCCTTATTGCCATCGGCTTCAAGAGCTAAAGCAAGTTTTATTGTGATTGTCGGAGTTGTAAACTCATTCTCACTTACGGATAAAGCATCTTTGTATGCTGATATCGCTTTGTTTAACTGATTTAATTCGACATAAGCATCTCCGATAGCTGACTTAGCAAGAGGTGCTAAAAGCATATCATCAGTTTTGAATTTCTTGAGGTACTCAATAGCATTGTCGTATTCACCAAGGTGAAGATAGCAGATACCTGCATAGTATTTTGATAATTTTCCGGCCTTAGTTGAACCATATTCATCAATGATATCAAGGAAGCCAAGTGAGTTTCCATCACCGTTAAGGGCAAGATCGAAAGAATCTTTGCTGAAATAATTTTGTGCAGTAAATATCTGTTCCTGTGATTCAGCACTACGAGGTGAGGCTACAAATTTCTTTATGCCTACAAATGCCAATATCACTATAACAATACCACCTATAACATATAATATTGTTTTTAAATGACTTTCAATAAACTGCTCGGTTTTGGTTAAAACTTGTTCTACTTCTCCAAAACTCTCTTTTTGATTATTATTCTTCTCTTTTGACATAGTATTATACTGTTTTTTCAGAATTGCTCACAAAAATAGTTTTTTTTTAAAAATACACTCAATTAATTATACAAATTTCAAGGTAAGTTGGAAATTGTTACCAAATAAACGTAATCAGTGATATAATTTTATCAAATTTGCCTAAAAAGTTTTTATGCATCTAAAGTCTTTATCGGTTCTTGATTATAAAAATATTGAGCAGGCAGAAATAACATTCTGTCCAAAACTTAATTGTTTTCTTGGAGACAATGGAGCCGGGAAAACAAATTTACTGGATGCCATATTTTATCTTTCTTTTTGTAAAAGCTTTTTTAATTCTGTTGATTTAATGAACATTAAGCATGGAAGTGAGTTTTTCATGCTGCAGGGAAAATTCTTAAGAGGAGAAAACGATGAAACTGTTTCATGTGGATACAGAAATGGTCAAAAGAAGCAGTTTAAAAGAAATCAGAAGGCATATAAGAAACTTAGTGAACATATTGGCTTATTTCCGTTGGTAATGGTTTCACCTTCCGATTCTATACTTATTTCAGGTGGCAGCGAAGAAA
>CAYUEI010000487.1:0-1726 GCA_964443445.1 uncultured Prolixibacteraceae bacterium
CACAAATAAAAATCAACTTTTATTAAGCATTGTTTTGCAATTTTTCATATTTTTGCAAAATACAACTTGGTAAATTCAGATAAAATGGAACATATTCTTCAACGTATAATTCTGGAAAATCAGGAAATTATTTCGGGAAAGAAATTAATAACCCGCAATTATGCTATACCCGATACCGACCAGATTACCGTATTAATAGGCATCAGGCGTTGTGGAAAAACACATGTACTTTACGAGAAAGCAAAAACTTATAAACCTGAGCGCATCTTGTTTCTCGATTTTGAAGACGAAAGGCTCATCGGTTTAAACTCCCTTGACAATTACGATATCATCATCGATTCATACAAAACCCTGTTCCCGAATCAAGTACCGGTTTTATTTTTTGATGAAATACAAAACCTTAAAAACTGGCATCTTTATCTCAAACGCCTGCATGTAAAAGGATATAAGATATTTGTCACAGGGAGCAATGCCCACCTGATAAGCCGCGAAATTGCCACCTTTTTAAAGGGTCGTAGTTTGGAAACCACCATTTATCCCTTCTCGTTTCGTGAGTTTTTAAAGTTGAAAAACATAGAGATCCGACAGAAGGACACGATTATCAATCAACCAAAAATAATCAACCTTTTCGATGAATATTTGCAATACGGAGGTCTTCCGGAAGTAATAAAGGTTGATAAGGATGATAAAAGGACCATTGCTAAAAATATATACAACTTGTTGTTCTATAAAGATTTGGTTGCAAAGTTCGATAAAGACGATTATTTATTGAAACTAGTTGTGGGTAAAATAGTGGAGAATATAACCAAAGAATTTTCGGTTACCAACCTGGCTAATAAAATCATATCGGTTTATAAAACAAGTGTTCCCACAATAAACGATTATTTCAATATTCTGCCCGAACCATTTTTAACTTCTAATATTTATCCGTTCCGCTCATCATTTATTCAACGTGAATCGAAACGAAAAACATATCTGGCCGACAATTCATTTATCTATTTAAACAGGGTTGCTCCTGATAAATCGCGCCTTTTTGAAAATTTGGTTTTCAACTTTCTGCAACGCAAGTATTCCGAATTGTTTTATTACCGGACAAGCAACAATCTGGAAGTCGATTTTTTTATTCTGTCATCTGAATCAAAAATACTGGTTCAAGTAAGCTATTCGCTTGATGATTGGGATACCAAAGAGAGGGAAATAAAGGCCTTGATCAAAGCAATGGACGAACAAAATTTGGACATCAGTTTTATTTATACAAATAATAATTCTGAAGAAATAACAATAAATAATAGAAAGATAAAAGTAATCCCATTCTGGAAAGAAGCCTTAGAAGTATAGATGAAACAAATCATACAAGAACTATAATCAGACTCATTACTTTTCTTCAATTCACTTTCAGTACCAACTTCAAGGATTGTAAATCCGGTACTTTCAAGAAGTGAAACAATATGTTCTATTTTAACCCAATAAGTCAGTTTCGCAATTAAAGTGCCATTTTTAACCATTTTTGGAAGGGACCACATTCGTACCACATTCGTACCACATTCGTACCACATTCGACCATGACCCTTTTTTAAGATGTTCCATTTTGTACGATTTTCGGTTAGGGTATGAATGTGGTCTCTTTTCTGTGTATTCTTATTTACCTAAAACTGTGCATTTGTAATTTCCAGTTACACTGCCACTATACTTTCGCCCCTATGGGGCTTTTTTATTTGTGGTGGGT
>CAYUEI010000488.1:0-1726 GCA_964443445.1 uncultured Prolixibacteraceae bacterium
CATTCATTATACAGCAGAGTTGGTTGGGTGGGAAAACAAAAATGAATTCCCATCTCAACGAGTTGCTGATTTGAATAATCATATTGCTGAATTTCAGCCTAACGAAAAAAGTATCGACCTTGATAACGGTGTTAATCTTATTTCAATAAGAAATCTCAGAAAGATTGCCATTCCAATTCCGGTTAATCATTTATATAAAAAAAGTAACGGTACAGCTTATAAACCCAGGACGCAAGCAGGTGGATGGAGTTTAGTATATCCCTTGCCTTCTGAAAAAGCAGAGGAGTACATTTTAAAAAGTGTTTTGGATAATGAGTTAGCAATTAGTGTTGAGAAATCACTGAAAAACAGCCCGGAAGCAAGGAAGAACCGACTTAAATCTGCTAATGAGTATCCTGATAGAATTTCAATTGTATCTACAGGTTTTAAAAGGAATGCTGATGTAATAGCAGAAGTATTGCATAGGGCAAATGGCAAATGTGAATTATGCCAAAAGAATGCCCCCTTTATAAAATTTTCCGATGGTACACCTTACCTTGAGGTTCATCATTGGACACCATTATCTGAAGGTGGAAAAGATATAGTGGAAAACGCAGCAGCCCTTTGCCCAAATTGCCATAAAGAGGCTCATTTTGGCAAGAATAAAGAACTAATTATGGAAATACATTCAACTGCTCCATCTAAGTAAATGGAACACTTTAGAATGATTTACAATTAGCATAGGTTATTATTTTAAAGCTTTAACAAATTACTTTCTAAATGAAACTAACCCAAAACTACGTAGTCAGGCTTATTCAACTTTCGCTCGTTTTTCAAATTAGCCATGTTGCTAAGAGAAAGGTTATCAATGCTTTTATTGTGAAATAAACTGAGTTTAAATTAAAAAAAGTCATATGAATTAATTTATAAGTGAATTTGTTGGTAAATTAACTCAAAAGTGAATAGATTTGCATACATAGAACGGTTGGTAGATTTTCAATTCCGAAAAATCAAGTATTTTTCAGTGTGTTTTGAAAATGCCGAAGTCAATGAATTCTTCGATTTCTTAAATCGGATGGAAGAAATTGAAGAAATTGAAAATGATTTGTCGAACCTGTTGGTTTGGATCGAAGAAATTGGTAATAACTATGGAGCACAAAAACGTTTCTTTAGGAATGAATCATGGATAGCCGATGTACAAGCACTTCCTCCACCCCGTAAGCAAATGAAATTGAAACATATTGAAGTGGATGATTTACGCTTGTATTGTTTGGTTATGAATGAAAATGTTGTATTCTTATTTAATGGAGGAATAAAAACAACCGATAAAGCACAAGATTGCCCCAATGTGGGTGAGTATTTTAAACAAGCCAACCAGTTGGCTTTAAAAATCGATCAATTGATAAAAAGTGGTGATATTAAATGGAATAAGCATTTCACCAACATCCTATTCAATGATAATCTGGAGATTTTGCGCTTCCGGTGCAGCGGAACTCCCGCAGCTAGAACGTCTTAGGGCAAAGATTACCGACGAAAACCGTATTTTTGTAAAGAAAAATCTGGCAATTTCGGAACAAATAAGCCTTATTCTGAAAGAAAAAGGATGGACACAAAAACAATTAGCGCAGAAGCTTGGTAAAAATGAAAGTGAAGTAAGCAAGCTACTATCAGGATTGCACAACCTTACATTGAAGAGCATAGCAAAACTAGAAGCCGAACTTGGTAGTGATATTATTGTTACTCCCCT
>CAYUEI010000489.1:0-1720 GCA_964443445.1 uncultured Prolixibacteraceae bacterium
GTATTAAATTGGTTGATGTAGAAGAAAGAGACAGGTCGGTTGTAGAGATATCAGAAGATTTCAGAAAATACCTTGCAACTATTCCTGAGATAATAAGCTATAGTGTAACTAATAGTGGAGGAATGTCAATGGGCATGGGTGGAGGTTCAACAGTTGAAGTTGAAATTTATGGTCATGATCTGGAAGGAACGACACTTTATGCCAAAGAATTACAGAAGCGGATAGATAAAATTGCGGGAGCAAGAGAAGTTACAATAAGCAGGGAAAAATTCAAACCTGAATTATCTGTAAAACTTGACAGGGAAAAGCTTGCAAGGCACGGATTAAACACTGCTACTGTTTCCACAATGATAAAGAACAGGGTTTCAGGTATGATTGCAACCCGTTATCGTGAATTTGGGGATGAATACAATGTAGTTGTTAAATTTAAGGAAGACTCAAGAAATTCAGTAACTGATGTTGAAAACATATTAATCACAACACCATCAGGTAGTAGTGTCAGACTGAAAGAGCTGGGTACAGTAGAGCAGAAGCTTACGCCTCCAAATATTGAAAGGAAAAGAAAACAGAGGATTGTAACTGTTTCTGCTACACCGTATAAGATTTCTCTTGGTGATCTTGCAGCTAGCGTACAGGGTCAAATCGATGAAATGGGTGTTCCTCAGGGAATGACAGTTCAGGTAGGCGGTGCTTATGAAGATATGAATGAATCATTTATCGATATAGCTTTACTTGCTTTGCTATCACTTCTGCTGGTTTACATCGTAATGGCAAGCCAGTTTGAATCGTTCAAGATGCCTTTGATAATAATGGTTTCGATCTTGTTTATTGTACCGGGAATAGTATTTACCTTATACCTTACAGGAACAAATCTTAGCATTATTGCCGCTTTGGGAGCGGTATTGCTTATTGGTATAGTTGTTAAAAACGGTATAGTGCTTGTTGACTTCATCAATTTAATGCGTGACAGGGGAATGGAACTTAAAGAAGCAATAATTGTATCTGGGAAATCAAGATTACGCCCTGTATTAATGACAGCATTGACAACAATACTTGGTATGGTTCCAATGGCATTCAGTTCAGGAGAAGGTTCAGAAATCTGGAGCCCTATGGGTATTGCAGTAATCGGAGGTTTAACATTCTCTACAATAATAACCATGATTATCGTTCCGGTGACTTATGCAATCATGGCAAGAAGAGGAGAAAGAGATCGCCTTATGTCAGTCAGGAAGAAATTCCATTTTTTGGATAAAGAATAAAAATTAAAAATATGAAAGCAGTATTTATAGCATATAATCAGGCTTTTACTGAAAGAGTTGAATATATTCTTGATCAAATCGGAATAAGAGGATATTCTATGTGGGCAGACACATACGGCAGGGGTTCAGTAAGTGGTGATCCACACATGGGCAGTCACACCTGGCCTGAAATAAACAATTCAATTCTGACAATTGTTGATGATGATAAAGTTGATATCTTACTTGAAGATATCAAAAGGCTGAATCTTGTTAGTGAAGAAGTTGGAATAAGGGCTTTTGTCTGGAATGTTGAAAAAACAATTTAAGCAGAAGTTCAAAAAATTTAAAAGGAGGGTAATTATAAGATTTATCCTCCTTTTTTTTGATGTAAGATATATCAACAAAAAATATTTTTATGGTTTAAAAGTTAATGCAATTTGATTCAAACATATTATCTTGCAAAGTTTTTTAAAAACAGAACA
>CAYUEI010000490.1:0-1717 GCA_964443445.1 uncultured Prolixibacteraceae bacterium
GATGTGTTTTTATGTAGCACATGTTTGCAATGTATGGTTCAATGTCCGTGGACAATTTCGAGGTTGGATAATTATGAGTAGCTGTGTAGAATTGCATGCTTCAACCCATCGTCATTGCGAGGAGGCACGACGAAGCAATCTGTCCGTATTTAAACAATTTTAAATTAATACAGATATGGTTTTTATAAAACGAATGTTTATGTTTTTTTCAATTTTTTCAATAATGGCATTATTTGGATGTTCTTCAAAAACAGAAGAAATTACTACCTCTCAAACCCCGGATAAAGCATTGACCTCTATGGAATACGTAGAATTAGGGGGTGTGAAACAGTGTTTGTTAATCAGAAGTCATAATACTGATAATCCTATACTTTTGTTTGTTCATGGAGGTCCGGGAACTACAGAAATGCCTTTAATCAGATATTTTAACAGTGAATTGGAAAAACATTTTACCGTAGTTTACTGGGAACAAAGGGGTACAGGGAAATCATATTCAAAATCTGTTTTTTCCGGGGATTTATCAATCAATAACTTTATTGAAGATGGATATGAATTATCAAAGTATTTACTAAAACGATTTAAAAAAGAGAAACTCTTTTTGGCAGGACACTCATGGGGTTCAATTATCTCAGCAAAGCTTGCGATAAGTCATTCTGAGCTTTATTATGCCTATGTTGGAATAGGGCAAGATGTATATCCATTAAAAGGAGAGCAGTTATCGTTTCAATATTCGTTATCAAAAGCAATTGAATCAAACAATCGAAAAGCAATAAGAGAACTTGAAGAAATAAATATACCGAATTATCTTACCATTGAAAATAATCCAAAATGGTACGAGCAATTGAAGATTGAGCGAAAGTGGTTAACATATTTCGGAGGAGTAATTTATGGTCAAAAAGATTATAATCAATATACAAGGATCTATTTAAAAACATCTGAATATTCATTATTTGATATGGTAAAATTTGCATTAGGAAGTGTATCATCATTAAAATGCTTATGGCCTGAGATAATGAAGATTAATTTATTAAACGGATATACTGATTTTAAAATACCGGTTTACTTTATACAGGGGCAGTATGATTATAATTGTCCGACAGAACTGGTAAAAGAGTATTATGAAAAAATAACTGCACCGAAAAAAGAAATATTGATTTTTGAGAAATCTGCTCATAATCCTAATTTCGAAGAGAATAAAAAATTTAATGATTGGATAATTGAAGAATTTAAAAATTTAATTGTTATTTATCCATGAACTCAAATTTGAAATACTTGTTATAAGTTGATTTGAATAACTTGATTTGTACGATAAAATACCGTACATTTGCAAATAAAAAATTATTTATGGAAGAGCAATTATTAAATAAAGATGAACGAATTGAGATAAGAATTTCCTCTTATTATAAAAAGATTTTTCAGAAAGCTCAAAAATTAAGTGGTGATAAATCTTTTAGTAGTTTTATTTTCCGGATTGTAAAAGAACAGTCAGAAGAGATAGTTGCAAAAAAGGACAGAATTATTGCAAGTGAAAGAGACAGGGAGATATTTTTCAGTGCTGTATTTGGGGATAATAAGCCGAATCAAAGTTTGACAGAAGCAGCTGAGAAGTATAAATCTCAAACAACAATCAAGTGAAAATACAGCTATTAGAAAAGATTCATAATAGGAAAAAGTTCACTTGTGAAGAAGATTCGTTAACAGAATACATTAGGAAACA
>CAYUEI010000491.1:0-1712 GCA_964443445.1 uncultured Prolixibacteraceae bacterium
GGGGAGAGAAAAGGCTTATTGAAAACCGCTATGAAGAGATGAAAATCAATTGTAAGGGAAGAAAAAATAAGATAGAGGAAATAAGTTTCATCTTCAGAGCTTACAACGATGGTATCGGGTTCAGGTATGAAATCCCTTCTCAATCAAAAATCGACTCGTTAATTGTAATGGATGAGATAACTGAATTTAACTTACCTGAACCGGATTATGCATGGTGGACACCGGCTTATAGCGGAGTTTATTATGAAAACATTACAAGGCATACCCCTGTAAATGAAATCGATACTGCAAATCTACCCTTAACTATCGAGACAAAACAAGGTAAATACCTGACAATCCATGAAGCTAACTTAACTGATTATCCTGCAATGAATTTATTCTGCAAAGGCCAATCAACATTAAGGTGTGACCTTACTCCATGGTCTACAGGTGAAAAAGCGTTTATCAAAGTTCCATTCCAATCTCCGTGGAGGATGATAATAATTGGAAATAAACCCGGAGATCTTATAACATCAAATTTAGAACTGAATTTGAATGAACCCTGTAAGATAGAAGATACTTCATGGATAAAACCGGGTAAATATATAGGTATATGGTGGGGTATGCACATGGAAAAATATTCATGGAACATTGGTCCAAAACATGGTGCGACAACATCTAACACAATGAAATACATAGATTTTGCATCTAAACACGGATTTGATGGTGTTCTTGTTGAAGGATGGAATACCGGTTGGGAGAATGATTGGACGAAGGAAGGCTACAAGTTTAGCTTCACTACCCCCTACCCTGATTTTGATATTGAAAAGATTGTTTCTTATGCAAAAGAGAAAGGTGTAAAGCTAATCGGGCATCATGAAACAGGCGGGTCGACAATCAATTACGAAAACCAGATGGAAGAAGCATTCAACATGTACAGCAAGCTTGGTATTGACATGGTCAAAACCGGTTATGTAAGTCCTCTTCTTGATGGCAAGGAAAGGCACAGCAGCCAATATGGAGTCCGACACTTCAGAAAAGTTGTTGAAACTGCAGCTAAATACAAAATAATGATCGACAACCATGAACCTGTAATGCCAACCGGATTAAGAAGAACTTTTCCAAATCTGATGACAGGAGAAGGGATGAGAGGACAGGAATACAACGCCTGGTCTGACGATGGAGGAAACCCAACTGACCACACAACTATAATCCCATTTACCAGAGGGTTAGCAGGTCCGATGGATTATACTCCCGGTGTTTTTAATTTTACAAATAGTGCTAAGCCTAATACAAGAGTTAAAACTACATTAGCGCATCAGCTTGCTTTGTTTGTCGTTTTGTATAGCCCGCTTCAAATGGCTTGCGATTTACCGGAGAACTATGAAGGGAATCCAGCACTTAAATTCATTACTGATGTCCCTGTTAATTGGGACATTACAAAAATAATAGATTCAAAAATCGGAGACTTTATAATTACTGCCCGAAAAGACAGAAATTCTAATGAGTGGTTCATAGGGGCTATTACTGATGAAAATGCCAGAGACATATCAATACCTATGAATTTCCTGAATAAAAATACTCACTATACAGCTCAAATATATGTTGATGGAGAAAAGGCTGATTTCTCAAGCAATCCAACCGACATATCAATTTATGAGCAAAAAATAGACTCAAATTATACACTAAATTTAAAACTGGCAAAAGGAGGAGGGGCAGCTATCAGGATAAAA
>CAYUEI010000492.1:0-1710 GCA_964443445.1 uncultured Prolixibacteraceae bacterium
AATCCAATCACATTCGTAACATTTCTGAGAATGTGGGCCACCTCACCGACCAATGCAGCTTCAACTAAAAGATAACCAGGGAAAAAGTTACGCTCTTTGCTGATCTTCTTACCGTTTCGGATCTGATATACCTTTTCTGTAGGGATCAAAACCTGAGAAACATATTCCTGGAGCCCGGCAGATGATATTTCACCTTCGATATATTCTTTCGCCTTTTTTTCTTTTCCCCCTATGGTTCTAAGAACATACCACTTTTTTTGGATCTCGCTCATTTCTGCCCTCCGGTAGATTAATAGAATAGACTGTAAATAAACTCAAGCAGATGTTCGAAAACGAAATCTACTACGAATATCACCAGTGCAATTATGATGGAAGCAATCATAACTATTGTTGCGCTACTTTGTAGTTCTTTCCATGTTGGCCACGATACTTTGTGTACCAATTCAGTATATGAATCCTGAATATAAGTTTTGATTTTCATCATACATCTTTTTTATGGTACGGATGGTAAGAGTTGAACTTACTTTTGTCTCCCAACTTGAGCTCATCCGTATAAAATAGTTCCGGCATTAACCGGAACTATCTATTATAAAGTATTAAGATAAAATTTCAATAACCTGACCTGCACCTACTGTACGTCCACCTTCGCGAATCGCAAACTGAAGACCTATGTTCAATGCAACTGGATATATCAATTCTACAACTATTTCGATGTTATCACCCGGCATTACCATCTCACGTCCTTCAGGTAAACGAATTTCACCTGTTACGTCAAGTGTACGTAAATAGAACTGTGGACGATATTTATTGTGGAATGGAGTGTGTCTTCCTCCTTCTTCTTTCTTCAAAACATAAACCTGTGCTTTGAATGTTGTATGTGGAGTGATTGAACCCGGTTTTGCTAAAATCTGTCCTCTCTTGATTTCTTTCTTGTCAACACCACGAAGCAATAAACCTACGTTATCACCAGCCTGTCCATCATCAAGAATCTTACGGAACATTTCAACTCCTGTACATACAGTCTTACGACCTTCTGCTCCTAAACCAATTAACTGAAGTTCATCACCTGTGTGAATAACTCCTGTTTCAATACGACCTGTAGCAACTGTACCACGACCTGTAATTGAGAATACATCTTCAACAGGCATAAGGAATGGTTTGTCTTTATCACGCGGTGGCAGTGGAATCCAAGTGTCACAAGCTTCCATCAATTCGAGTACTTTTTCTTCCCATTCTGGCTCACCATTCAATGCACCAAGAGCTGAACCCTGAATACATGGAGTATTATCACCATCAAACTTATAGAAAGTTAAAAGATCACGGATTTCCATCTCAACAAGCTCAAGAATTTCAGGATCATCTACCATATCAACTTTGTTCATAAAAACAACAAGTCTAGGAACGTTTACCTGGCGAGCTAAAAGAATATGTTCACGAGTCTGTGGCATAGGACCGTCAGTTGCAGCTACTACTATGATAGCACCGTCCATCTGCGCAGCACCTGTAACCATGTTTTTAACATAGTCAGCGTGGCCCGGACAGTCAACGTGTGCATAGTGACGAGTTGCTGTTTCATATTCTACGTGAGCAGTATTAATTGTAATACCTCTTTCTTTTTCTTCAGGAGCATTGTCAATCTGATCGAAAGTTTTGATTTCGCAATAACCTTTCTTAGCCAATACCATTGTAATAGCAGCGGTAAGGGTTGTT
>CAYUEI010000493.1:0-1705 GCA_964443445.1 uncultured Prolixibacteraceae bacterium
GTAATGCTGCACTTAAGCTTCAACTGCGAATCGTCAATAATATCAAAAAGTCTGGTCCCCGGATTTAGTAACGCTCCAACTTCAACATATCGTTCATTAATGAACCCTGAGATAGGCGATTTTATTGAAGCATCAGCCAGACGACGCTTGCTGACAAGAAAACGGCTTTCAGCTGCAATAAGCTGTGTACGGATATTATCGAATTGCTGAGCTGTCACTCCTCCATTTTCCTTTGCCTTTTCAAAACGCTCGTAATCAGTCTTTAATGCTTTATATGTTGCCTCATTAGCTGTGAGATCAGCCTTTAGCAATTCATCATCAACATTGATTAATGTTTGTCCTTTTTTAACCAAACTTCCCTTGTCAACATTTATGCTGACTACCCTGCCCGAAACATCGGAAACATAAGACAACTCCCTGATAGGTTCAAGGATACCATTGGAAATAAAATCTGTGGTAAACACTTCTTCTCCAACCACATCAATCTGTACAGGAACTGCAGTTGTTACTACTGAGGCCAACTCAGTCTTCTGCTGATTGGTTTTTTTGTTCATCCTTAGAACAAATATTATTGCGGCTATTACAGCCAATATTACAAAAATGCTTATTGCTCGTTTCATATGATAATTATTTTATTTGCTGTTTAATAAGTCTTTAATTGTTCCGTTTGCCTTATGCAAATCGATATAAGCTGTCATATACTTGTTTAGTGCATCGGCATAACTGATCTGAGATTGAATAAGTGATGAGTTGGCGTTTAGCACATCAGACAACGAAGCAATTCCCTGTTGAAAGTTCGATTCTGATACACGGAATACCTCTCCGGCAAGATCCATATTCTGACGCTGTGCATCAATAGTACGTTTGCTATCGTTTAACTTCAAATAGGCATTCTGATAGGCCATAGTCAGCGATTTGCCAAGTGATTGCTCATCTTCCTTCAGCTTCATCAGTTCAATCTGTGCTCCTTTAAGCTTGGCATTTTTCGACATCCCGGCAAAAATGGGTATCTTCAGGTTTAAACCAACCACCGATGTTGGATATGTATAGCTGTCTACATTACTGAAAAACTTATCACCAAGCAAGTTATACTGATAACTTGCATTAAGCATCAGCGAGGGTAAAAGCTCACTTTTCACAGATTTGATCTGAAGATTTCCAATTTTCTGTTGTTGCTGTATTAAACGGTATGGAACTAACTGACCCAGTTCAAAAACTTGCAGATTAGGTGCTTCAGCATTCTTTTCAAAGAAAACAAGATCTATTTCTTCAATTGCAATAGTGTTGTTAATATCCATCCCCATCTGCAACTTTAGCAAGTTTTTCTGAATCTCAACTGCACTTTGAATAGCACTTTGCTGTGTTGCCAGATTAACACGATTAACTTTCAGCCTGTCCAAATCAACCTTTTTTACCAATCCATTCTGATAATTAGATTCCATTGTTGCAAGCATCTTATCTATCAACTTTATACTCTGCTCAAACTGTTTGGCAGCGTATGCTGAAGCTTGCACTGCATAGTAAAGATTGGCAGTTTGAGCTATAATGTCCTCTTCTTTAGATTCAATGCCAAGAGTGCTCATTGATTCAGCAGCTTTAGCTATCTCCAGAGTGTTAAAAAGGGTGAAGTTTAATATCTGCTGATTTAATGTTGCACCTACTCCTGCAGAATAGTTGGTACCCATCTCAATGGTCATATACTTCG
>CAYUEI010000494.1:0-1703 GCA_964443445.1 uncultured Prolixibacteraceae bacterium
CCTTCCTGTTCTTCAGTATACGGATTATCGGGATGCTTGTAGTTGTCATTCAATCTTATATGATTATCGGCATATCCAAACTTCCTTTCATAGTTTTTTACCATTCCCGGATTTGAAACATCAATATAATCACTGATCCTCGTCCCTGAAAATAAAACCTCGCTTAACGGAAAATCAGGAAAAAATTGTTTACCCGGATAATACGGTTGTAAATGAAAGCTGTTGGCAAACACAAATCCTGTTTCTGAATTATTTGTATACCACTGAACATCTTCTGCAGATGTGGTCCCTGAATTTATATATGTTACGTTGAATTTTTTTATAGTATTGGAAAAGAAATAATCGCTACCTGCAAGTTCATACCATATATCATCGGCCAAACCATTTTTGTTATCATCTTTCATAACCATCACTATTCCCGGCTCAGACCAATCAGTCTGCGCGTTTCCAAATATCACGAAGTCAACACCGTATGGATTATCAGGATCATTCTCCACAGGTTTATCAAAAGCATAAACAACATAGCCACCAAAAGAACCAAGAGAAACAAGTCCATTATTTGAATTGCAGACAGATTCAGCTGCAGCCGGACTTCCCGCACCGTCAGTATTTATTACCTGCCCCGGTGCAGGCATGTAATCTTTTACAACAGAAACGTACTGAGCCCTAAGGTGCAGACAAACAAGAGATGCCAATAAAAAAGCTATAACAAATTTCATTACCCGTGATCGTTAACATTAGTTATGGCTTCAGAAATACATAAGGAAAGAAATGTGAGCAGAATTACCTGCTTCGCATCCTGTCTCCCGCAGGTTACTAAAGCTAATGCTCATTGGCAGGTCTTCTGACTTACTTCATCTTAAGCGCCTTCCCACCCCTCGGGCGAGGGTCAGTGGCATTGTGCTTAAAATTATTGAAGATCACAGCAGCGGGAACTGTTGCCGAATTTTATTACTTGATAATCACGGCATTCCCTTTTAATCCTATTGAAACTTATTTAGATTCAATACAAGAACCAATGCTATTACAAAAGTATTTAAATAAAAATAGAAAAGTGCTTTTACTGAATAAAAAATTATCAATATGCCATACTCTTAATAATGAGGTTATAAGAATATCCAGTTGATGTAAGGTTTTCTTTATAAGCACTCCCTGTTTTGTATAAATCTGTTATTGGTAACAGGGCAGACGCAAGAATCAATACGTAAGATTCAAGATTGTGTGTGACAAAAGCAATTCCTTTTATTTAAACTACCGAACCGGTGTATTTCCTGTCAGTATTATCGGATTTCTTTTGTTTATATATTTTTCCGGTATATCGGGAACTCCGTTCCCATTTATATCAGGCAGACTTTTAAAATAATCGTACAAAACTATCCATTCCCTGACTTCCTGCTTCCCTCCTTTATTTGTATTGCCATCAATTAGAAAATCACTATTTTGAATAACACTGCCATCTTTGTTTTTTCCAATTACATCAACAATACCAAAACTCATCTTCTTCAGATTACTGATAAAACCAAGTATATATTTATTGGCGGCCACACAATACAATGTCTTATCTTTCTTTGAAAATGAAACATTCCTGAATCCCTTCTCTTCATCCCCTATTTGTATCTCTGAAATTTTCTTAAACAACCCTTTTTTTGGATCACATTTAATCTTCATTCCTGTAAAATACAAGTAATAATCATCGTTGGAAG
>CAYUEI010000495.1:0-1702 GCA_964443445.1 uncultured Prolixibacteraceae bacterium
GAATGGCTATCCATCTGTCGTTATTACCTTCGGTAGCATAATTAGGAAAAATAAGTGGGGAAGCTTGATAATGCATGTGTACAGTACGATGGGTATTGTTGGATGCAGAATCTATCATATGACCAATTATTTGTTTTATTGATCTGTTCTGACTGTTTTTCCTTGTAGAAATAACATTATTCTGTAACGCTAACAACTTAGGTTCCCATTCTTTAATCAATGAAGAAAGCTCTTCAATAATAGGTTGAAATTCAGTAATCATAAAGTAAGAATTAAAGTTTGTATCAAGTTAACTGAAAAGGAATGACAACTTTCACAATTAAATAAAATTCATGAAGATTATTAATAATTAAATAAAAGAAAATATCAATTCACTCTTAGTACCGATTTTATTTCTCCCGGCAAAGCATCACCTTCATAACAAACCTTTTCCAAAAACAATCCCGCTCCAGGAGCTGTTAGTTTAGCAGGTAAATCTGAAGGTTTTTTAAATAAGCCTTCGATCTCTTTCAATGATAATTTTCCTCTTGCCGCCTCAACCATTATGCCTATCATTCTTCGCACCTGCTTCCAAAGAAAATGACTTCCGGTTATTCGTATTAATATCAAATCACCCTCTTCAACAATTTCAACGCTCCTGATTTCTACTAAAGTCGATTTCTCCTCATCCCCTTTTTCAGCAAAGGTTTTAAAATCTCTGAACCCGGTATACAAATCAGCAACCTGCTTCATTATCTCAACATCAAGGTTATCTTTTATCCACCAAACCATCTTTTTCCCAAAAGCAGAAGGCCTCTTTGATATCTGATATAAATAAACCCTGTATTTTGCATCGTAACGAGCATGAAACTTAGGATTCGCAATGTTGACAGACAAGACAACAATATCGCCGGGCAGATTGTCATTTAGTTTATGTTTAAGCAAAGGAGGCTTGATATTGGTATTTACTTCAAGATGGGCAACCTGACCCAAAGCATGAACTCCCTGATCTGTCCTGCCTGCTCCGTAAAGCTCTACCTTCTCACCCGGAAATACCTGTTTGCATGCATCTATCATTGCCCCCTGAACAGACTTAATGCCTTTCTGCATTTGCCATCCGGCGTATTTAGAACCATCGTATTCGATTTCTAATTTATATCTCGACATAGTTTTATTTTAACAGTGATTAAAATATTTCAAAGGCTATCTATTCAAAGCTTTTGATTCATATTCGCTTATTTTTTCTTTAGCAATATTTTCTCCGAATTTTATAATCTGATCATACTTATGAAAATCATAAGTTCCAAACAATTCTCTATCAATAGTTATGAGAATATCAGGGTTATACTTTTCAATTGTCAACTCTGAAATACGATTCAGCATTATGCCAATTGTCTTTTCCAGAATTTTAAAATATCCCGGTTGATCACTAAGATTTCGGGGCAGTAAATTGTGTTCTTTTTTTTCTGGTTCAATAACAGGCTCTAGTCTCATTTTATCAACCCCTGTTTTGTTTTTCTGCGATTCAACATTTACAACTACAAGTATATCATCTTCAAATCTTTTTACCCTGTTTACAGGAGTAGGATTCAATAATCCTCCGTCAACCAGATATGTATTTTCTGCCTTAAGTGGTTTAAAGAAGGTAGGTATAGATGTAGATGCCCTTATTGCCTGATAAAGACTCCCCTTTTCATGAATTATTTCAATATTGTTCATGATA
>CAYUEI010000496.1:0-1699 GCA_964443445.1 uncultured Prolixibacteraceae bacterium
ACAGTGGCTACAGGAATTGGAACAGCAACTGGGCTTCCAGCCGGAGTAACAGCTTCATGGGCTTCTAATACAATTACGATAAGTGGAATACCAACTGAATCTGGGACATTTGATTATAACATACCTTTATCAGGAGGGTGCGAAACTATCAGTGCGACAGGTAGAATTATAGTCAAACCCCTTCCGGCTACTCCAACTATCAGTAGCAATGGACCATTATGTGAAGGAGCAAGCCTTAATCTTTCAGCTTTAGAAATATCCGATGCTACTTATTCATGGTCTGGTCCTAACGACTTTACTTCAACAAGTCGCACGCCTTCAATTAGTAACGTAACTACTGCAATGAGTGGAACTTATACAGTTACAGCTACAGTTAACGGGTGTTCGAGTTCAGCTTTAGCTGCAATTACAGTAAATCCAACTATTAATATTTTAGTTTCTTCGTCAATAAGTACAACCTGTCCCGATTTAACCCATGGTTTTAATTCTGATGATTCAAGTTATAAATTAGGTGCAACTGAAGTAATATTCAGAGTTAGCGGACCAAACACTGATTCAGACTGGAGTTTTAATTATACTCTTTCAATTGATAATTCTGAGATAAACGAAAGTTCACCGGTTACCGGTACGACCGGGACTATTACTCATGCTAATAATTCAACGAATTATGAGGAATTTGTATTTTGGATTAACAATTCTTCAAATGTACCTTCAATTGAAGTTGAGTTTTCTGTAAGCGGTGTTGGATATGTTGATGGAAGTTGCAATGAAACAGACTCTTCAGATAATTCTCCATCAGCAACTATTTATAAGATGCCAAATGTAGGGCCATTTAATCCGAAATAGACCTTTTAAATTGTCCACACAACCACGTGGCCATCAATAACAAGATATGATAAGTTTATTTTATTTTCTTCTTTGCCTGATAAAAATTTTCCTTCAATAATACCATCGGAAGTTATATTTTCAACGAAGATTCTCGAAGCGAAATCAATATTTGGCATATTTACCGATTTAAAGATTGCTTCCTTAGCGCACCAGTGTAATACATCCTTATCGGGAGCGGTCATTGTTTCAATATTTTCAAGTTCAGCTTTTGATAAGAATCTCTTCTTTACCTTTTCAACATTACGATTCCTGTTCTCTATGTCAACACCTGAAAATGGGCTTGTTGATAATAAAATGCCAACCATCTCTCTTGAATGAGAAATACTTAAATGACGGCTATGGTTATTCAGGATAGGTTTTCCGGTTTCCATGTAAGTAATTATTGGCCAGAATCCCAAAACTTCATAAAGCATCACTCTGACAGCAAGCCACTCTCTCTTCCTTGTTTCATTCGATATTTGCTGGTAGAGATTATTGTCGTATTGTGTTAAGCGGGATTTTTCTTCAAGAATTTCAAGTGGCTCAGTTAATTTCCACAATGAAAGCCTGTAATTTGTTTCGTATCTGTTTAATATTAAAGGCATCTATTCCCAATTGAAAGTTTCAATCAAATGATATACATCTTTTTCAAAGAAAGATATTACCGGTAACAAAGAATCATAATTTGGAATCTCACTAAAATAAACAGATCCTCTTAAGAAGTGTTTAACACTGTCAGTTAGAAAAAATTGCATGGGAGAAGCAGTATTGCCTTTTATTTCATATACAGTTCCGTAGACCTTGTTTTCATGGTTGATAAAAACCTTTTCAT
>CAYUEI010000497.1:0-1695 GCA_964443445.1 uncultured Prolixibacteraceae bacterium
CGACAGCTGAAATAATAAGGTTTATCCATTCCAACACCGGAAAATCGGGAATTATTTACTGCCTTAGCCGTAAAAAAGTAGAACAAATTGCTGAAAACCTTCAGGTAAACGGAATTAAAGCATTGCCTTACCATGCAGGTATGGACGCAGCTACAAGGTCTAAACACCAGGATATGTTCCTGATGGAAGAGATAGATGTTATCGTTGCTACCATTGCTTTCGGAATGGGAATCGACAAGCCCGATGTAAGGTATGTTATCCATTACGATATACCAAAAAGTCTTGAAGGTTATTATCAGGAAACAGGCCGCGCAGGTCGCGATGGCGGTGAAGGCAAATGTATTACCTTCTACAGCTATAAAGATATTCAGAAGCTTGAGAAATTCATGCAGGGTAAACCCGTAGCCGAACAGGAAATCGGAAAACAACTTCTTCTCGATACTGTTTCCTACGCTGAATCTTCAGTATGTCGAAGGAAAATATTACTCCACTATTTTGGTGAAATTTATACTGAAGATAATTGCGGAGCTTGTGATAACTGTCTAAATCCGAGAGAAAGACTTGAAGCAGGCGAAGAACTTGCTCTTGCCCTTGAAGCTATTGTTGCTGTAAACCAGAAATATAAGATGGAACATATCGGGGCTATCCTTACCGGAAACAGAACTGCTGCCGTCAAATCTTTCAAACACGACGAACTTGATATCTTCGGAATGGGCAAGGATCATGACCACCATTTCTGGCATGCAATCTTCCGTCAGGGAATGATTGCCGGTTATATCAACAAGGAAATTGAAAACTACGGCTTGCTAAAGCTTACTGAAAAAGGTCAGGCCTTCCTCGATAATCCGGGCTCTTTCATCATGACCAAAAACCATGATTACGATGCTGCCATCGATGAAGCAGCTGCAGCTCAGGGAGGTGGCAGTGCCGGCGACCCCGAGCTATTTTCAATGCTCAAGGACTTACGCAAGAAAGTTGCCAAACGACTTGACCTTCCTCCATTCGTTATTTTCCAGGACCCGTCGCTTGCCGACATGTCGATACAATACCCTATTACTATTACAGAACTGCAAAATATTCAGGGTGTCGGACAGGGAAAGGCAATGAGGTACGGAAAAGAATTCGTGGAACTTATCAGCAAATATGTTGATGAAAACGAAATTGAAAGGCCTCAGGATATTGTTGTTAAGTCGGTTGCCCAGAAATCAAAAAACAAGGTAACTATAATTCAGAACATAGACCGCAAGGTTTCACTCGATATAATTGCCGAATCACTTGGCCTCGGCATGGAAGACCTTCTCTCTGAGATAGAAGCCATTGTGAACTCCGGCACTAAAATCAATATCGATTATTATATTGATGATGTTATGGACGAAGATTATCGCGACGATATATTCGATTACTTCCGGGAAGAATCTAAAGATGGATCTATTGAAGATGCTATCAAAGAACTCGGCGAAGACAACTTTAGTGTAGAGGATATAAGGATGGTAAGGATTAAATTCTTATCTGAATTAGGAAATTAAAAAAAGGGAATCATAAAAAGAAAGCAGGCAAATAATAAAACATTTGCCTGCTTTTATTATGCTTCAAAAACAAATTCGGTTTATTTTTCATTAGGACTTCAACCCTACCAAAGAGCCACCAAAGAGCCACCAAAGAGCCACCTGATTAGACGCCGGTCGAATGTGGTAC
>CAYUEI010000498.1:0-1694 GCA_964443445.1 uncultured Prolixibacteraceae bacterium
CAGGTAATATGCCTGTAATGTCGGGATTAACTCAACTCTTTATTTTACGGAACAGTAGCAATAAATTTACCTTCGCCAATATAGCAGCGACGGGTCGGGTACCAGGCGACATAACTCATTTCGTATACTCGCCTCAGGATACAATTTTGGGCATTGAACAAGATGGCAACTCACTTACAGCTCTCGATTGCGGATATGCCAATAATGTAATCAACTGGTATCGCGATGGATCCCTTATTTCATCAAATACAGACAAATGCGAAGCCGACCAAACAGGCAATTACAGTTTCACTGTTACTAACGCTGTATTCAATTTCCTGACCTTGTATTCCGACACCTTGTATGTTGAAATACAGTCGGTACCGGTCGACCTCCCGGTGAACAATTTTACATTGCCCTCTGGTCAATCCGATTGTTTTAATGCCCAGAACGACATTACTGTGGCTGGTTCTTCACTGGTAACGATTCAAAACAATGCTAACGCTATATTCATAGCCGGCCATTCTATCCGCTTCTTACCGGGCTTCCACGCGCAAGAAGGGAGTTATGTTGATGCGCACATTACCACCACCGGCTCGTTCTGCGATGACCTGCCTACCCCGATAATGGCGGCCGAACCCCTTGTGGAAAAAAGCGCTACAGAACCTATTACTGATGAAAATGAAAATCAGTCAGGCAGTATACTGGCAAACATGAAGGTGTATCCCAACCCCAATAATGGACAGTTTACCGTTATCTTCGACAACTTCGATAACGAAACCAAGGTGTTAGTTTACAATACCTACGGGCAAAAAGTATATCAAACAATCACCTGGGAGAAATCAACGGTTGTTGAACTACAGCATGTGCGGCGAGGTATTTACTTCGTGAAGGCCATCAACAACCAGCGGCACTATGAACAGAAGATTATCGTTCAATAACGAACAATAAAAAAAAGAAATGGCGGCTATAAAAGGTCGCCATTTTTTTACATTGAGAGCAACAAAAGAATATACAATTCAGGCATTTACTGAAAAAAGAAAGAAACTTGACGACGGAAAATATTCAACAACTCAAATTGTCAACGTTTTTGAATAGCTTAATACTATAGTAAATTTATATATTCCTGAAAAGCATTATTCAAATGATTTTTTTGCAATATTTTTGTTTGTTTTTGTGTAATTTATCTCAAACAATATATACCAATATCTAAAAAATCAAATCTTGGGAATATGTATAATTACCTCATCAAAAAAGAAAAATGGTATAACGATAATTTTTTGATTTTTCTAAATGATAAATTAATCGGCCAATTCTCTACTTCATTATTAAAAAACTCAGAAACTATCACTTTTAATGATTCCAAATATATAATTAAACCTAAAAACATCTGGGGTACTGAACATTACATAAAGAAAGGGGAAGAAACTATCGGTATGATAAAAAGTTTTGCTACTAAAAACAACTCTACCATTTCAATATTCGGGAAAAAAGAATTCTTCTTTCAATCTAATTTTTTTAAATCAACCCAGGATATAATAAGCGAGGGAAAAGTAATAGGAACTGTAAAAAACAAATTCAGTTACACTGAAATTTATACTGAAGAAGAGCTTGATGAAGAAATACTTTCCTCTCTCATATGCCTCAGCCATCATGAAAATACTGTTTTCCTAGTAATTTTTGTTGTAATATTTGTAATAATAATGACCTAATAT
>CAYUEI010000499.1:0-1691 GCA_964443445.1 uncultured Prolixibacteraceae bacterium
ATACTTGCAAAGTTATTAATTATTCAGTCGTTTTTAATTTAGTCGCTGGATTTTTAATCCTTTTATTGCAGCCATCACAGGCCTGGCGGGCGGTATGATTGGATGCAGTATTGTCGTTTTCATTTTCAATCAATTAAGTGTTCTTTTTATAAAAGTCAGGCTTGAAAAAATTCCATGAAACAAGGATGAATCCACAATTTATCGGGCTTTTCCCGACTTGTGATGTTCATAAACGGTGGCTGAGCAGTTCAAGCACTGTAATTGATATTCCCGATCCAAAGATTTTAGTAACAATGTAAATATGACAAATCCTAATGCAAAGCAAAATTGATTGGAATAAAATATGAAAATCTAATATTCTCCCCATCTTTTTGACCGGGTCTCCATCGTGGTAAAATATTTACAACCCGAAGTGCTTCTTCGTCCAGATAAGGATCAACTCTTCTGGCTACATGGGTATTTATTATACTTCCATCTTTTTCAACTACAAAACCAATAAATACCTTACCCTGAATGCCTTTTATAGCTGCTTCTTCCGGGTACTTAAGATTATTAGCAATAAAACTCCGCAGTCCGGTTGTACCTCCGGGAAATGAAGGCTGAATTAAATAAGGATAGTAATTTACTTCATTACCTGTTGAATCCCAAGTAACCCCCTTTGTAAGTTCGCCTTTATTATCATATTGTAATTATCACATTTCCTTTTTTATGTCCTTTATCAACATATTTATGTGCCTCGACCATATTTTCCAGCGTAAAGCATCTATCAATAACAGGCTTTATCCTACTTGTTTCAGATAAATTTTTAAGCAAAATTAAATTCTCCATTGTTGGAATTGGTGAACCATTATCCACTTCAATGTATCTCCCATTTCGAGTTAGATTCTTTTTATAATGCAGTTTAAAATTGGAGCTTTTGCGCTTTCCTACAGCATCAAAAATAATATCGTAATGAGTATTGTTTTCATTAAAGTTTTCTTTTGTATAATCAATGACAGTATCAGCTCCAAGAGATTTCACTAATTCTAAATTTGCAGTGCTGCATACTGCAGTTACATTTGCGCCAAAGTATTTAGAAAGCTGAATTGCAGATGTCCCAATAGCACCTGATGCACCATAAATAAGAATTTTATCGTCTTTTTGAATGTTTGCCTTTTTTAGAAAATGTAATGCAATCATTCCTCCATAAGGAATTGATGCTGCCTCCTCATGTGTCAAATTTGAAGGTTTTAAAGTAACCATCCAATCCTCAGGTAAACACATGTATTCTGCATAAGTTCCAAAACGCATTCTTTTTGCTGATTTAACAGTAAAAGCAAAAACCTGATTTCCCTTTTGAAAAGATCTGACATCTTTACCAACTGATTTAATTTCTCCAGATAATACCATTCCAAGTACCGGGTTACGTGGCTTGCCAAAACCTAAAACGAGACCCATCATAAACCCCATTGGGTGCCAGACAGGAAGATTAAAACCCCGAACAATACAGTCACTTGCTGTTATTGCAGTAGCATGTATTTTTATACAAAGCTCATTTTTCTTTGGTTTGGGTTTTTCAATATCCAGAAGTTTTAACACTTCAGGCTCACCATATTTCGTACAAACAATTGCTTTCATATAGTCTTATAAATTAATTTAATGAATAAAGTTACTTACAAATAACTTTTTTATAGCTTATATCCTATCACAAA
>CAYUEI010000500.1:0-1684 GCA_964443445.1 uncultured Prolixibacteraceae bacterium
CTGACCCTTAAATCCTGTTTTCCGGGAGGTAATGTATCAGCCATATCTTCTTTCTGGTGTTCGTAGTTAAAATCAGGATTGGTAGAGAATACAACACCAAGCCTTTCTTTCCAGTCATTAGCCATATTGTATATTTTTTGCATAGATACGAATTGAGTTGGAAATATTCAATTATTAGGTATATATTTGTGTTGTTATTTGATTTATGAAACTAACTACATTGAGATCGGCATAAAGCCGGGTTAAGGCTTTATTTACTTATCAGCAGCAATCGTCTATAATTGCAGCCCGGCAGTCTATTAATTCATTCGTAATAAATTTTTTAAACAATTTTTTAAATTTTTACAATCATGACACAATGGTACGAAGCATTGTTTACTAACTATGCTGAAAAATACGAAGAAGAATCATTTACAAAAGGAACTCTCAAGGAAGTTGATTTCATTGAGAATGAGATAAAATTCAATAAAAAATGCAGGATTTTGGATGTAGGATGCGGTACAGGCAGACATTCAATTGAACTTGCCAAAAGAGGTTACACTGTTACCGGAATTGACTTGTCGGACAATATGCTTGACAAAGCCAGATCCAAGGCTAAAGAAGCAGGAGTAGAAGTTACTTTCATGCAAGCTGACGCAAGGGATTTCAATTTCAATGAAAAGTTTGACCTTGTTATAATGCTTTGTGAAGGAGGGTTTTCGCTTATGGAAACTGACATGATGAATTTCAACATTTTAAAAAATGCCATTAATTCATTGTCCGGTTCAGGAAAATTTATATTTACCTGTCTGAATGCTATATTCCCCTTGTTTCATTCTGTACGCGACTTCATTATTGAAGGAGGAGCATGCAATTATACCGGAAGTTTTGATTTAATTCAATTCAGAGAATATTCAGATTATACTGTCACAGATGATAGTGGAAATATTTTAGAATTGAAATGCAATGAAAGGTACTTTGCACCTTCTGAAATAAGTTTTATGCTTTCAATTCTTGGAATGTCAAAAGTTGAGATTTTTGGATTTGAGACCGGAAACTTTTCGCGAGGTAATACTTCGCCTGCCGACAGTTTTGAATTGCTGGTAATAGCTGAAAAATAGTTATATGAAACTCCGGTTTGAAAAACCGGAGTTTTTTTATATGTTTATCTGGCAATAAAGAATAATAATGATATGAAAAATCAAAATGCAGCAGTCAGGATATTGATAACTCATTATATACTTGTGGGAATAGTAATATGTTCTATAGTATCATGTAATAGTAAAATGAAAAACGTAAGGGATGAATCACAATTGATTCCTTCAAATGATAACAGGATTGATTACACAGGAAGGATGGATTTTGGTTATCCTGATCAGGTGAGGTTTTCAGGAGCCGGAGCTTATATTGAAGCCTGTTTCATCGGCACATATTTAAAGATGGATATGAGTGAAGGTTCGGGAATGAATTATATACAGGTAGTTGTTGATGATAAAGAACCTGTAAGGATGCAATTAAAAAAAGGTAGAAATACTTATGTTCTTGCTGATAATCTTACTGAAGGAAATCATAAAGTGTTGATTTGCAAAGATACAGAAGCGGCCATGGGATATTTGCAGTTCTTTGGTTTCTTCTGTAAGGATTTGATTAAATTGAATAATCTCCCTGAAAGAAAGATTGAATGTTATGGAAATTCAATAACAGT
>CAYUEI010000501.1:0-1675 GCA_964443445.1 uncultured Prolixibacteraceae bacterium
AACGTGCGCAGCACCAACGAAAGCTCCGCTTTCCTACTTCTTCACAAATCCAACCAACTGAACTGCCCCCGACTCCCTTGATTCTATTTTTAAGAAATAATATCCCTTTTTCAAAGCAGAAACATCAACTGAATTATCATTGACAACGCCTTTCATTACTGTCCTACCAAAGAAATCAACAACTTCAATTTCATTTTTGAAAGTTTCATTAAAGCCTTCAGCGAAAATCCTTTTATCTGCAGGATTTGGATAGAGTTTAGTTATTTTTTTTTTGGACTTATCGTTTGAGATAGTTGCTTTACCTGAAGTTCCGTTGCCAGATACACTGTTGAAAAAGTCAACCATTTTTTTAATGTTCGAAGCAATATGAACTCCTG
Organism: uncultured Prolixibacteraceae bacterium; assembly: GCA_964443445.1. GTDB lineage: Bacteria > Bacteroidota > Bacteroidia > Bacteroidales > Prolixibacteraceae > CAYMTR01. Next base: position 378 of record CAYUEI010000501.1, read on the forward strand.
TATAGTGTGCTCCACCAGGTATCAGATAAAAATCACTTTTTACTCCTGCGGCTTTTAGTGCTTCATGTAGCAATTCTCCCTCACAATGTGGCACTACATTATCGGCATCTCCATGGAAAATAAGAAACGGAGGGTCATTTTTATCAACAAAAGTAATTGGATTGGCAAACTTGAATTTAGTAGTGTTGACAGTCTTGGCAATACCAATCATTGCTTCTTCAGGCGTTTGTCCGGGCGCACCAAATGAACTTCCCCTGCAAGAATCGATAACAAGCACATCGGTAGGACCAAACCAATCGCAGACTGCATCTACTTCACTGCTGAAATTTGTGTATTTTCCCAACTTACCTTCAAGATTCATTGTAACTGAATCAATAAGGTAATCTTGAACTAAAACTGTTGTTCCGGTCAAAGCAGCCAGATGTCCCCCTGATGAACTTCCGGAAATTCCAATAAATGAAGTATCCAGCTTATATGTTTCACTGTTGCCTCTTACGAATCTGACAACAGCCTTAATATCATGTATCTGTCCGGGGAAAAGTGTATCGGCACTTGAACGGTGGTTAGGTGTTACAACTGCGTAACCTGCATCAAGCAATGCACTCCCTATGGAATTCATATCTGCGCCCTTTGAATTGTTGCTGTACCAAGCACTTCCATATATGTAAACAACCACAGGATAAGAATCCTTTTCTACCTTTGGAAGATAAATATCAAGGGTATGATAGGCTTTCCCGTCATCTGCATAATTCAAATCACTAAATTTCTTTGAAAATGTTTGCCCGAAAGCATTAACAGCAAACACGACGAATAATAATAGAATAAGGTTTTTCATAACATTTAAGTATTTTAATCATTAATACAAAGTTACTCGATTAGTAATAATTTCTAAGGAAAAATTACACTTTTTATCAATATTTAACATATATAAAAAGTTGAATATTTTGAAATAGGCTGAACGGCTGGGCAGTTGTTGGGACTGCGTCCGTTGATGCTTCGCATGTTATCGCTTCGCTCTGTTAGTGCTTCGCACGTTATCGCTACGCTCGTTAAGGCTGCGCCTTGTTAAGCAGCTGCGCTACTGTTGATTAAGTCATTTGGAGGAGGTACGACGAAGCCAAAGCGAAGCTCTGAAAGAAATCTGTTGAAAAGAACCGTTATTACGAGTTTTGCCCCAAAGAATTTAGGAACAATGTGAATATGACATAGAGTAAACTTCTTCTGATAGGGCTAAAGCCCATGTTGTCAGGCGATCATGCATACCCCGGCCTAAAGGCCAGGGTTAATAAAGAAGGAGG
>CAYUEI010000502.1:0-1672 GCA_964443445.1 uncultured Prolixibacteraceae bacterium
TTTGAGTTAGCTTATTATCAGCTTCTTTCTTGCGAAGATTGTACAGATCAAATATGCTTGATAGATCTGTGGTGTCGTAATTTACTCCGGTGAATTCCTGTATTTTGCTGAGTAATGAAAACCTGAATTCCTCTGTTGGTTCAATCATAGTTCCTTCTCCGTAATCGTTCCAGGTAATTAATTGGAGGAAATCAACTTTGTTTGTTTTAGCTTTTTGAAGGTTTAATTCCAAAGTTTCTCCTGAATTGTGATCAATGCTCCAATTGAACCCATCACCCCAGCCTCCGTCCTTATAAAAGTCAAGAAAACCGGGGTAGGCCCCTCCAATGTAAACATTGAAATTATTCATGTTTCCATACTTATTGTCAATTGAACTATTATCAACCCAGATATATTCTCCTGATGAAACGGGTGCAGTTTCGTTTGATTTCCCGTTTAAAACAATGAGGCAGGGTTGAGAATCAAATGCGCCCATTATTTGTTCCCAATCTTCATGATTATGAAACACTTCAGGTCCAAAGACCAGCAATAATGGTTCATCGTTTATTTTTAAGTAATGAGAATTATTGAAGTAGTTTTGTTCGATATAAACCATATCTTCCTGAGCAGCTTCTATTTTTAATGATAACACATTTTCATCGATAACTTCAGCAATAGTTCTGTCCTCATATACTATAGCAAAATCAAGTCCTGTATTATCTAAAGCTTTTATGAGGGCTTCAGAGTTTTTTCTTAAGCCTTTATAATCATTTACGTCAGTTGAACCATACCAGTCGATAAGAATGCCGTCAATACCGCTATATTTCATTAAAAGCAGCTGGTATTCAATTATATCGGGATCTAATGAAGAGTATGGACCGGTAAGCGGATAGAAATGGGAAGCTATATTACGCTTCCCATCCTCATTCAAAATTTCAGGGTTCATAGTATTCATTGTCCAGTGCATTCCCCATTTCCCGTTTTCAGACGAAGTATTAGTTTCAAACCAGGGCATAAAATGCATCCAGGTTTTAATTTCACTTAGTTTTTCAACCTGAACGGGATCGTACTTAGTTACACTGAATTCTTCCGGATTATCTTTATCATCTTTTTCACACCCGATAAATGATAACACGGAAAATACTATTACCAAAGAATTCAACACTATTTCAACTGATCTTATCATTAACCTATATTCTAATAATTCGGATTTTGTACCAGTTTACTGTTCATTGCCAATACAGAAGCCGGGATTGGGAATATTGACCTGTAAGCAGGTGTTTCCTCCTTATTCCACCATGGTTTGAAGAAATCGCCCATTCTTATATTGTCAGTTCTGCGATGTCCCTCAAAAGCAAATTCCCTTTTTAATTCATCATCAATAAAATCAAGGTTTACTTCAGTTGGGGTATCCAATCCTGCCCTGGTTCTTACCTGAGCTATTAAAGGACGGGCTAAAGCAGCAGACCCCATTCTGATAAGGCATTCAGCTTTCATTAGGAGGATTTCTGAATATCTCATAGCTACCCAGTCATGATCTCTTTCCCAGACTTCTCCTTCTTTAACTTCATATTTTGCAATTCTCACTCCTTCATTTTGCTGGGCTTTTATAAAATCCTCTATTTCTTCAGTATAAGAAAGAGGATTTCCATTATCCATAAGAATTACTGTCCCGGTAGCCAGACTTATCTGA
>CAYUEI010000503.1:0-1670 GCA_964443445.1 uncultured Prolixibacteraceae bacterium
GAATATTTTACGGGGATTCAACTTAATTTTAGGCGTAATGGATTCCATAGAAAGATTTAGATTAAGTAATTGTTTAATTGTTAGCTTGCAATGTTCCGGTCAAAAGTTGAAATTACTTCTATCCGGATTTCATTAAATATGTCTTGCTAAGTAATAAAAATTACAGGAATATTTGATATTTAATTTTGAAAGTAAGAGCTTTTTATTTTACCCTTTTCTAACTTTATAAGAGTCATCATAGAACTCAGCATAAGAGTCAAGCAAGAATTGAAGGGCTTGTTTAGATATCTCAGCTTCAGGAACTAAGGTATCAAAAGAATGGTAGGCCTTTTTGAAAAGTTTGAATTTCACCGGAATACTTGCTTGTTCTATTGACTTAACGTACTGAATAACTTCATCTTTAAATGGCTCATATTCTCCAACAAAAGTTATTGTAGGTGGTAAATTTGAAAAATCCTCATTAAGTGCAGGCGAAGCATAAGCAGGAATTGGAATATTCTTATCAATTAATCCTTTTAAATATAACCTCCAAGCATATTTGTTGATTATGGTGTTCCAAACAGGAACTTCAGTATAGGTTTTAGCTGACTCTGTCATATTTCTATAATCCAACATAGGATATAAAGGCATCTGGAAAGCCACATCAACATCTTTTTGATCACGGTTTTTTAAAGTGACCGCAGCAACTAAGCCTCCGCCTGCACTATGACCGACAATCATTATTTTGTTGCCCAAACCTCCAAATTCACTTGCATGTTTCTTAATCCAGAGAAGAGTATCATAGCAGTCGTCTAATGCAGTCGGGAAAGGTGCTGTCAATGCTTTTCGATATTTTGGGGAAACGATAATGCACGGTCTCGTATGAATAAAATTTTCAATAAGCGGTGTTATTTTCAGGAGTCCCAATAATGTAACCGCCACCATGAATGTATAATAAAACAGGAAGAGGTTCATTCGTGCAGTTTGTGGGTTTATAAATGAAGACAGGAATGTCTGGTCCACCACTCTTGCTTTTGATAAGTCGCTTTTCTTTTTGAACATTCTTCAGCTTCTTATCAGTAATGAAATTCAAAAGAACATTTGCAAGTTTAATTCCCCATATTCTTGTTAAAAGGAATGTGAAGGCTTTTCCAATCGAATAATAAGATTGTAAATCCGTGTCAAAATCTTTTCTGTCTACTTTTGCCATTGTTTGAATTTCATATTATATCAATATGGGATTACTATTTTTATAAATATACGCGATTATTCATAGTTTTTCAAACTTGATTTCATGAAAAGTTCTGTTTCATTGCACCCTTAACTTCAATACAATTAAAAAGAAATCAATAAGCTTTCGTAAGTAACTTGAGCTATACCAACCAGCCACCAAATTACCACCAAAGAGCCACTTTCTCCCATTAGAATAGGATAAACAGGCTCTTTGGTGGTAATTTGGTGGCATCCTGGTGGCAGTTTGCTTTTTCTTAAACCTTTATTGATCAACGCTAAAATAAAATACACATTTTATAGTTTTCACTGGAAAAGGCATGTTCTGACCAATGCTGAAGGTATGATCAAGTAAAAAAGAAAATCCGGCAAATACCGGATTTCAATTATTATAAATATTTTAAAATAGAAGGTTATCAGTTTTTCAATAATTTCGAACGGAAAATAATTCCTTTGTTGTC
>CAYUEI010000504.1:0-1666 GCA_964443445.1 uncultured Prolixibacteraceae bacterium
CTGTTTTACAATATTCGTCTTTTAAAATGATCACTCCCCGGTGGTCATTTTTTTTATAGCTCATTGAGTTTTCTTAAATTTGGAAGAGCGCCAACAATAATAAGAATATCTTTTTCTTTTAGTGGAGTCATTCTATCAAACTTATAATCAACAACATATTCTTTTGATGAAAAACTTAAAAAACCACTTTTCTTAGGGGCTACTTTAACAGCAACGATTTTAACGTCAAACCTTTCTTCAGCATTAATGCTTTCCAAAGAACGTCCTACATATTTCTTAGGAATATAAATTTCGGCAAGGGCATTAAATTCATCGAATTCATAAACTTTAAGAGCCATATCAAGATGGAGCTGAGAAATAATTGAATAAGCGGCTTCTTCTTCCGGGTGGATAACTTCGTCAATACCAATCTGATTAATAATGCTTTTATGGATAGTGCTGATAATTCTTCCGATAATTCTTTTAACATTCAGGTTTTTAAGAATTGCCAGAGTAAGGATAGAAGAGCTAACGTCCTCGCCAATAGCAACAATTACAGCATCAGTATCATCAAGAGGAAGAGTTTTTACAGCTCTTTCGTTAGTTGTGTCCATTGACATAGTATGAGAAATAGAATCTTTAAATTCTTCTATTTTCTCCCAGTTGTTATCAATTCCAATAACTTCATGGCCTTGCTTTGTAAGGTTTACAGCCAAAGTAGAACCAAAATATCCTAATCCTATTACTATGAATTTCATATCTTTAAAATTTCAAGTTAATTAATAGATAAATCCCTTTCAGGGAATTTAGAATAATTATTTCTTTTAGAAATAAAAATACCGGTAAGCAGTGTCAAAGGGCCTACTCTGCCAATAAACATTAGTACAATAACGATTAATTTTCCACCGGAGCTTAATGTTGCTGAATCTGCAATGCTCAATCCTACAATAGCAAAAGCTGAGACTGATTCAAAAAGCAGGTGAACAGGATTTTTAAGAGGATCTGTAATTAAAAGTCCCATTGTTCCGATAAAAACAACAAGAATAGATAAGAAAATAACAACCAGGACTCTTGAAATAGTATCAGATCCAATTTGTGAATAAGCAACAGTGACCTTATTCCTTCCTCTAATAAAATCAATTAAAGAAAGTACAGCTAGTGCAAAAGTAGTAGTTTTTATTCCTCCTCCTGTTGAACCGGGAGATGCTCCAACCCACATGAGAAAAATAATTAAGAAAATAGTTGGATAAGTCCATTTTGTTACGTCGACAATATTAAATCCACCTGATCGTGGATTTACGCTTCCAAAAAAAGCTTCTGCAATTCGGGAAAAAGTTGTTTGCTCCTCAGAAAAATTAATATTTTGAAACAAAAAATAGAATACTGTTCCAATAATTAAAAGAATGAAAGTAGTAATAACAGACATTCTGTTGCCGATATTTCTGGCAGCAATATTTGGAGGCAGGAGATTTCGTCTTGAGTGATTAATAAATCTTAAAAATGAATGTTTAAAATAAGAATATACCATAATCAGAACCGGGAAACCAATTCCTCCAAGAATAACTAAAGCAGCGACGGTGAAAATAACCCAATAATTGTGTTGAATTTCGGGAGAAGCAAGACCTCCGGGCATAATTGTAAAGCCTGCATTACAAAACGCAGAAATGGAATGAAAAATAGCAAAGAA
>CAYUEI010000505.1:0-1665 GCA_964443445.1 uncultured Prolixibacteraceae bacterium
CTTTTCTTTTTTCCATAATGAATATTTTTAAAATTGCTATAAATGTGATATTCCTTGTTTACTAAGTCTTCTTGACTACACTTATTTGAATTTTCTTTCAGCATATTGCCCAAAATAGTAAAATGCCAATATTGGTATAAACATAAACTTAGCTGATTTTTCAAGAAGGTCTAACTGATTAAGGATGACTAATACTATTGCAATCAGTAAAATTACGATAATGTCGATAGTTCGTTTTTTCATTGGATTAAGTTTTATTAATAATTTTTTAGAACAAACTTAAAGCCCTTAATTTAATAAATAAAGATTGAATTACCATAAATAAGGATTTATAGTTATACCGGGAATAGCCAATGCATCAAATAAATCAATAAATACATTTGCTTAATATGTTTCAAACCCATCTGCTAATAGTAATAATGCCTTTTTAATTCGATAATAATTATATTTTCAATTCCGCTTCAAATATTGTAATTGCTTTCCCTTTAATTAAAACCCTGTTGCCTGTAAACTGAGTTTTCAGTTCTCCTGTTCTTTTTGATAATTGAAAAGAATTTAATTCTGTTTTATTAAGCTTTTCAGCCCACAAAGGAGTTAAAGCACAGTGTGCCGATCCGGTTACCGGGTCTTCATTTATTCCTGAAACAGGAGCAAAGCATCTTAATACAAAATCGATATTTTGGGTTTGGCTTAATGCCGTAATCATCAAATGACCTAATCCATTCTTAATCATCAGTTCGTAGTTTGGATCAGCATTCTGAATTTCATTTTCAGCTTTTGCAACAAGTATTATCCAGTCATAAAGGCTTGAATAAACTTCAACAGGCTGAAATCCTATTGACTTAATGAAATCTACATGTAAATCAATCTTGGTAACAGGATATTTTGGAAAGTTCATTACTATCAGATCGGAGTCCATAGATATTGTAAGATCTCCCCCTTTGGCATAAAACCTGATTGTCTCAGATTTCATTCTTAGTCCAAGTTCATAAACAATATGTGCGCTTGCTAACGTTGCATGGCCACATAATGGAACTTCTTTTGTCGGAGTAAAATACCTGATTTTAAAATCACCATTATAGGGTATCAGAAAGGCTGTTTCTGATAAATTCATTTCAAGAGCGATATTCTGCATTAATTCTGTTGATGTATTTTCTTCAACAATCATTACTCCTGCCGGGTTTCCTTTAAAGGGTTCGCCGGTAAATGAATCAACCTGATATAGTTTATTATTCATGTTTAAACTTTGATTATTTTAATAATTCCGAAAGTCCAATATAGTTATTATATAAAGCTTTGTATGCTAATGTTTTCCGTTTATTGTAATGATTAACCATAAATTATCAAACAGACTATTTCTTTCCTTTGAATGTATTTGGTGTCATATAACAAATCATTAGTTTAGCATTCGACATTTTTAAATGTTATCTGACTAACAAATTACATAAGTATGAAAATCATTTCGTGGAATGTAAACGGCATTCGCGCTGTGGCACAAAAGAACTTCTTTTCTGATTTTAAAGCCATGGCTCCTGATGTTCTTTGTTTGCAAGAAATTAAAGCACAAGATAATCAGGTTGCTGAAGCTCTGGCTCCTTTGGAAGGTTATCATATCTTTTCAAATTCGGCTGAGAAGAAAGGCTATTCAGGAACAGCCATTATTTC
>CAYUEI010000506.1:0-1664 GCA_964443445.1 uncultured Prolixibacteraceae bacterium
TTTATGATTTCAAACTGTCTTCTGAAATATTTGGTTCTCCCGGCATGGGACAACACCCGCGTGCATCAATAATGTCTCTCAATTCAAATAGCCTTTTCAATGGAATTATTACCAACGATTCGATATTTCACTATGAGGTCATAGATATTTATACCTTGGAAAATAAAACATATAAAACTACTTATCACAAATACACCTGCGATAAAGATGAAGACCCCAGATGTTTATTTTCCTATATGAGCCCTGAATATTTTAAATTCACATATTTTGAACCCACTGAAATAATATCAAAATCTGATTTCTTTAAGGCAGATACAATCGATGTCATAAAGCATGAATCAACCGATGTGAGCTTACAAGTTGAAAAAAATGACACCATCTTTAATACTCAAACTTACAACAGTCTTTCATGTAACTATTTACCTCCTAACACTTTCATGTATGTCGGTATAAAAATTACTGAAGGTAATAATGAAAAGATAGGGTGGATAAAGCTGGGAGTTTACAATACTATAAATTTAATAATTCTTGAAACTGCTATTCAAAAGTAAATCCTTAATTATCTAACTATGAAGAAAATAATTATACTTGCTTTATTAATTCTTGCTTCTTTCATTGAAGTAAAAGCTGCAGACCCAATGTTTATCAAAGGTGATAAGGTAATAAATATAGGCGCAGGCTTAGAATATTGGCGATTCCCAATTACTATTTCCGGTGAATATTGTGTCGCCGACGGTATATTGGATAAAGCTTCAGTAGGATTTGGCCTATATGGAGGTGTTGGAATCAACTGGGGATACCGTGCTACTTATGACCCTAATCTTTCCTATCTTGCCGGAGTCAGGGGCTCATTTCATTACCCTCTTTTAAATAAACTGGACACTTATGCCGGATTAAGCTTAGGAATGGATACCTGGTATTATAACAACTGGCTTAGAATGGGCGGATTTATTGGTGCCCGCTATCAATTAACTGACTTTTTCCACTTATACGGAGAACTGGGTTCAGGACTTGGGAACCTCAACTTAGGGATTGCTTTAAAATTCTGATTACCCTTTGATATTAGTTTGTATAATAAAACTTTTTTCGTGTTAACCTATAAGCTTTAGGATAAAAGATTAATGACTATTTATTTTTTCTATTACCAGATTTAAGATATCAGATTCTGATTTAACAGCTTTATTTTCAAGATCAACAGCTTCATCCATATATTGAGAAGCTAACTCTTTATCCGCAAGTGAAGAAATATTAATCCTGACGTTTAGTCCTGCGCCTGCAACGGCTGCCCTTGCTGCTATAGCACCAACCCCTGCATCGGAAACAGAATTCGGATTTCCTGATTCAGCCATAGCCATTATGACTTCCATTGATGCATAGCTCAGCCTCATTGTCTGCAAAGGAACTTCAATAGCCTTGAGAGCAGATTTCTGAATTGCTTCTTTTCTGATTTCTATTTCCTGCTGAGAATTCTTTGGAAGCTGAAGTGCTTTCATGTAATCATTGTAGGCATTGGTATCTTCATCAATAAGCTCCAGCAGCTGTTCATAAAAGTTTTTACCTTTAACTGCCCAATCAGAGAAAAACTCCCACTTATCATCCCAGCCTTTTTTATGAGATGAAAGATTGGCAACCATAGTTCCCAATGCCGCACCAAGTGCACCCAA
>CAYUEI010000507.1:0-1656 GCA_964443445.1 uncultured Prolixibacteraceae bacterium
AGAAATCAGGCTTTAATTTTTTTATTTCCTCTTCAAAATCAATAATGCCGCTACCGGAATTTATGAAAGCATCTTCAACATATTTTATCGACTTAACCATGTATAGCCTTTCGTATTCGCTATTTATGGTTTTTCGCCCTTTCAGATCTTCAATTGTCGAATCAGAACCTATCCCTACATATAGATCGCCATATTTTGAAGCCTCTTTGAAAAAAGCTATGTGCCCGCTATGAAGAAGATCATAACAACCTGAAACAAAAACCTTCATTTTACTCGAAATAGTTCATGATTTCGTATCCACCATCCTTTAGATAACTTTCTTTTTTCATTAGCTTAATATCAGAATTCATCATGTCTGCTATTAACGCAGGTAAATCATATTTTGGTTCCCAGCCTAATTTCGTTTTTGATTTGGTAGGATCACCAATTAAAAGATCAACCTCGGTTGGCCTGAAATACCGTTTGTCAACACCTATTATTACATCTTTTACAGCAGCCCTGCTTATTATATCATCAAGGTATTTATCCCCAACTTTATTAATGAATTTTTCCTGGTCAACATTTACTAATACTCCAATTTCATCAGCCCCATTCCCTCTGAATTCTATTTGTAGTCCAATTTCTTCAGCAGCCATCCTGATAAAATCTCTGATTGTTGTTGTGATTCCGGTTGCAATTACATAGTCATCCGGATTATCTTGCTGAAGGATAAGGTACATAGCACGAATATAATCTTTTGCATGTCCCCAGTCTCTCTTGCTATTCATGTTTCCCATAAATAAAGATTCCTGAAGACCTAACGCAATCTTTGATAATGCTCTTGTGACTTTCCTTGTTACAAAGGTTTCACCCCTGATAGGCGATTCATGGTTGAATAGAATACCATTGCTGGCGTGCATTTTATATGCTTCCCTGTAATTAACTGTTATCCAGTACCCGTAAAGTTTTGCAACAGCATAAGGTGAACGTGGATAAAAAGGCGTTGTTTCACTTTGCGGAACCTGCTGAACTAATCCATATAATTCAGATGTACTGGCCTGATAAATTCTGGTTTTCTTTGCTAATCCCAGCAAACGAACAGCTTCCAGAATTCTTAAAGTTCCTAATCCATCGGCATTGGCAGTATATTCAGCCGTTTCAAAACTTACCTGAACATGGCTCATCGCTGCCAGATTATATATTTCATCAGGTTGTATCTCCTGAATTATTCTTGTAATGTTTAAGCTGTCTGTCAGATCTCCATAATGAAGAATCAGATTCCTGTTTTCTGAATGAGGATCCTGATATAAATGATCTATCCTGTCAGTGTTAAAAAGAGATGATCTCCTTTTCATCCCATGTACTATATAGTTTTTCTTTAAAAGAAACTCTGCCAGATAGGCACCATCCTGACCGGTAATACCCGTAATCAATGCTATTTTTTGGTTCATGTAAGGTTATTTTTATTTTTTTGCAAATATATAAAGAATGCAGAAAACACTTGTATTATCTTCAATAAGATGCATAATATGATGTCTAAATTTAAAAAATATAATTTTTAAGACCTTAAGGTAGGGTTTTTATTTTACAACTTGTACTATGAACGGTTGCAAATTAAAAAAATATGTTCAGGCATCCTGTTTCAAATAGACAGCACGAAAATAAAAAAGATTTTTT
>CAYUEI010000508.1:0-1651 GCA_964443445.1 uncultured Prolixibacteraceae bacterium
TGTTTGAGAAATTTGGTGTTCTAAGATGGGAAGATGGAAAGAACCATGATTTGCCTCAGGATTTTTCTGACATGCTTGGATGGGAAGAAATGGCATCAAAAGCTCTTGAAGCATATAACACTATTCCTGATGATGAAAAAAATGCAACTCTTATTTTTTGCGACAACTATGGTCATGCGGGAGCATTGAATTATTACAATCGCGGGAAGATGCCCGAAGCTTATTCTTATAATACTGATTACATTTACTGGATTCCAGAAATGGACACTATAAAGAATGTTGTTTTGGTAGGAAGAATGCCTGAAAATGAAATCACTGCCCTCTTTAATGAATGTAAAATATCCGGGGTTATTGAAAACAAATATTCAAGGGAAAAGGGAACTGCAATAATAATTCTAAAAGGTGCAGACCCCTCATTTACAAATCTTTTCTATAAGATGAAAAAAGAAAGAATAGATAAACAGGAAATATTTTAAGACTTAAATAAAACAAATATGAAAGAGAAGATCAAAGAATTGTTTTCAATGTTGCCCAGAGAAGAGCAGCTTGAATTAATTAAAGAGCTGACTAGTAATACAGAAATCCGGAATCCTATTATTGAGCTTAATGCCTATAGCCAGGAATTGTATGGCAAGAATATCAGTTTTAAAATTTCGAATATTGGAGATATTCACATGCCTGAAATAAAAGCAGATTTAACTACACCATGGGGTAATTTTGAAGCAACAGGTTCAAATCAAAAGATAGCAAAAGCAAAAGCTTCATTAATAGCCCTTAATAATGCACCTGATAAATCTGAATAAATTTACATGAACAGAATAGACAGACTTAATGCTATACTAATACAACTTCAAAGTAAAAGAGTTGTAAAAGCCCAGGAGATTGCTGATCGCTTTGAAATAAGTCTGAGAACTGTTTATCGTGATATTAAAGCTCTGGATGAAGCCGGCGTTCCAATAGGTGCCGAAGCAGGTGTAGGTTACTTTCTGATGGACAATTATCATCTGCCGCCGGTAATGTTTACAGGTGAAGAAGCTTCTGCTCTTTTATTTGGAGAGAAGCTCATAGAAAAAATGTCGGATGAAAAGATAAAGAAAGACTTTTGCTCTGCCCTCTTTAAAATAAAGGCTATACTTAAACCGGTAGAAAAGGATTATCTGGAAAAGCTCCATGAAAAGGTTGCCGTGTTTAATATGAACACGATGAGCGACAGGTTCAACCAGCTTTATTTGAATGAAATACAAAACGCCCTTGTAAACAAGCAGGTTCTTGAGATTGAATATGAATCTAAATATTCAGAAGAAAAAGTCTGCCGTGAAATAGAACCTATCGGTCTTTGTAATTACAGTTCACGCTGGCACTTGTTTGCATGGTGCAGGCTACGAAACGATTACAGGGACTTCCGACTTGACAGGATTATATCATTGAAAGCTACCAACAAGGATTTCAAGGGTAAACAACACCCTTCTATTGAAGAATACATGAAAATGGCCAATCCGATAAGCAATGTTGCAAATATTACCATATATATTCCTTTGAATAGAAAAAAAATGATTGAAGATATGAAATACTGGTATGGATTTATATCTGAAGAAGAATCGGGAGAAGATTTGAAAATGGAATTTTCTAATGATGACCTCAATGGATTTGC
>CAYUEI010000509.1:0-1641 GCA_964443445.1 uncultured Prolixibacteraceae bacterium
ATTGAAAATGAATTAGGAGAACTTCCTGCAGCAGGAATGGTAAACTTATTTTTGCAGCACACATCTTGTGCATTAACAATAAATGAAAATGCGGATCCAGATGTAAGGGTTGATTTTGAATGCTTTATCAATAAACTAATACCAGAAAATAATCCTCTATATACTCATTTGCTTGAAGGGTCAGACGATATGCCTGCCCACCTTAAGTCATCAATCTTCGGGGTAACTTTGACCATTCCGATATCAAATCATACGCTTAATTTAGGGACATGGCAGGGTATTTATTTTTGTGAATTCAGAAACCGGGGCAGTATTCGAAAAATAATTGCAACAATTTATTCATGAAATTATAATTCAGAAAAAATAAATGAAAATATATTTGTAAATTGCAATTAATCATTGTTTAGAGTAAGTGATAAAAAAACAACAACAACTAAAAAAAGTTAAAACTTGAAAATATGAAGAAAAAAACTTTCTTATTATTAATAACTATCTTATTTGCAACTTCATTGCATGCAGAAATGGGCTTGGGAGTTGCGTTGAAAGCATCGACCATGGGAATTGGGGGTGATATAGCCTTGGGTATAAATAAAAACATGGATGTAAGGGTGGGTTTTGATATGATGGGTTTTTCACGTGACTTTACATTTGAAGAAACAAATATCGAATATAATGCAGTAGCTGCGATAAAAACAGGAAGCATAACAGCATTATTCGATTATTATTTAACTAAATCCATATTCCTTTCGGGAGGATTTGGCTATAATATGTTTAACGCCAATATCAAAGGGCAGTCTAAAGGGGGTCTTCCGTATGGAGACATTACAATAAAGGATGAAAAGATTGGCAATTTCAATTTCGACATAGCACCGGGCATGAAAATATCGCCATATCTGGGAATAGGTTTCGGCAGAGCCCTTGGATATGAAAAAAGCTTTGCATTTGCATTTGAAATAGGAACTTATTATCAAGGGTCACCCGATATTAGCATACAATCGACAGGACTTTTGGCGCCTACTTCCGATCCGAAATTGGGGCAGGAATCATATCTTGAAAGCCAGATAAGTCAGTATTATTTATATCCGGTTTTAAAACTGAGTTTGTCATATAGATTATTCAAATTTTAAACAAATAAGACATGAGAACAAAAATATTCAAGAGGACAATAGTTATTTCTCTGATTATCATGATAATGATTATTGGGAATAGCTGTAGCAATTTGTTTGAAAATCCTTTAAAAGACAAAAAAACAGGTAATAGTATAACAGCTTTACTTATAGACCTGAACTTCTTTGAAGTAAAGTTTAAGATTCACATACTTGATGCTGAAACAGAAGAATATATAGAAGGAAATGACCTCAATGTTTTTATTTCCGGTACTAGTGCATCAAATGTTATAAATTTTAGTGGAGAAAAGAACAATTCATACTCAACTTCTTCAGGATATCTTGAACTTACATATGATCCGAATGTTGAAGTTTCGGCGAGTAATCCTATAAAATTTGAAGTTCAGGCAACTTCAGATACATATTTTTCATTTCCGACGGAAGTTAATGTAAGCGAAAAGGGTAATGAGGACATATACATTTACGCTTTCAAAGTAACGAACGACAAGTCGGCTTCTGTTGCAGCTAATCCATT
>CAYUEI010000510.1:0-1640 GCA_964443445.1 uncultured Prolixibacteraceae bacterium
GGGGGTGAATTATCCAGAACGGAGAATTCTCCATAGTAAAATCAGAAAGAAGGATATTCTTGCAGTTGACAAGATTTATAAACTGAGGACGGAGGTAAAAGCCTTCACCCATAATACGCTGATCGGCAGGGACATTATTCTTGTTCAAAACATCAAGTTGTGGACGGGCGTGGGGCATTAGCTGGCTTGGTTCACCTTCAACCCAGCCGTATTCTTTGCGACCTTTCCATTTCCACCAGTTTTCGGTGCTTGCATTACCTTTCAAAAAACCTTTTCCGGTAATAGCAATATTTTCAGCACCATTGGCATAAATCAGGGGGCTATAATTAAAGCAGTCAATCCCTTCCCAGCGTGTGTAAACAACAGGCAGATAATCATATGGATTAGTTGAGAAAGAAAGAACGGCTTTTTCGTTCAGGTTTAAATTCACGTTCGATTTAAGAACAATTGGGCCTGATTTGAAAGTCCCGGCCGGAATAAGCACAGTACCACCGCCGGTTGAGCTACATTCAGAAATTGCAGCATTAATTGCCTTTGTTGAAAGACTATCGCTATCGGGGACAGCACCAAAATCGACAATAGAATAAACTTTATCACTGAAAACAGGTTCAGATATCTGTTCAATAATCTTATAAGCCTCGTTCCAGGCATTGCTGTCAATGCTTTTGCTTTTACAAGCTGTAACAGCCAAGAAAAGCGATAGTATGTAAATTCCTGTCTTCATCTAACCACAACTTTAAGCATTACCTTTTCCACAGTTAACACATAGTGCAATTTTACAAGAAAAAGGCGATACTGATTGGTTACAAATTATTCTAAAATGGGGTATAATTAGTTTTTTTACGTTATAGACAGCCAGAAATACATACTTTTGCAGTTGATGAACCCGGGAAAGAAAAATATACCTGAATTGTTGCTCCCTGTGGGCAATATTGAATCGTTTTATGCTGCCATAAACGGAGGGGCAGACGCAATCTACTTTGGGTTGAAGAACTTCAATGCGAGAAACCGGGCTATGAACTTTACTCCCTGGCAGGCAGCAGCGATGGTAAGGGAAGCCCGGAAGAAAAATATAAGAAGCTACATTACCCTAAATACAGTAATCCGAAACTTTGAATTAAACTCACTCATTGACACTCTTCATCAAATACAACAAATAGGACCTGATGCTGTGATAATTCAAGACCTTGGAGTTTTGTACATTATCAAAAAATATTTTCCGGGATTGAAAATACATGCCAGTACTCAAATGGCAATCCACAATTCTGAGGGGATGAAATATGCAGATAATAAGGGGATTGAAAGAGTTGTGCTGGCAAGGGAGCTTACGATGCCGGAAATAGAAGAAATAACAAGAAAAACAGATATTGAAACAGAGCTTTTTGTACATGGAGCTTTGTGCTATTCATTCTCAGGGATGTGCCTTTTCAGCAGTTACTTAGGCGGTTACGGAGCTAACAGGGGACTTTGCACCCAGCCGTGCAGGAGGTTATATTCACAAAAAGCAAACGATAAAAAAAGCACGGGTTACATTTTCAGTCTGAAAGACAACCAGTTGGTTGACTATATTGAAGATTTCAAGAGGCTGGATGTTAGTTCACTAAAAATTGAGGGCAGACTTAAATCGGCAGATTATATTA
>CAYUEI010000511.1:0-1637 GCA_964443445.1 uncultured Prolixibacteraceae bacterium
TCAGAAATATGTTGAAATGGTATATCCAGATACTTGCATACCTTTGGATTTTCCCTCATAACCTTTAATACTTCAAAAGGAAATTTTGAAGGGTAGGCATAATGAAGTCGTATCCATTCAATACCCTCTATTTCAGTCAATTTACTTATTAATTCATCAAGCTTCTTTTCCTTATAAAGGTCAATACCATAGTATGATAAATCCTGAGCAATAAGAAGAAGTTCCTTAACACCTGATTTTGAAAGGTTCTTTGCTTCTTCAAGCAGATCTTCCATTGGGACAGACTTATAAGATCCGGTGAACTGTGGTATTGCACAAAAGGAGCAAGTCCTGTCACACCCTTCAGCAATCTTTAAATACGCATAATGCGATGGAGTTGTAAGGTATCTGTCAAATAAAAGATCTTTTTTCTTTTGAATACCAAGCTCTTTTATCAATTCATCGAAGTCAAACTTCCCAAAAAACCTGTCTACTTCAGGAATTTCTTTTTCAAGCTCCGTTTTATAACGAGCAGAAAGACATCCCATAACATAAAGTTTACTGATAAGTCCATCTTCTTTTGCAGAAACAAAATTCATTATCATTTCAATGGACTCTTCTTTAGCATCCAGAATAAATCCACAGGTGTTTATTATAACAATATCTGCAAGTTCTTCAGAATCATGAGAAAAAGTGAAGCCATTTGCCTCAATTTGTTTTAAAAGGTGTTCCGAATCTACAAGATTCTTGGAACAACCCATTGTAATTAAATTAACTTTCATTTATTTTCAGTTTAGGGTGATAATTTTGTATTTACTTTTCAAATAATGATTCAACAAATTCTCTTCTCCTGAATATCTGGAGATCTTCCATTTTTTCTCCTATGCCAATATACTTAACAGGGATTTTAAATTGATCAGAAATACCCAAAACAACTCCTCCCTTTGCTGTCCCGTCAAGTTTTGTTAAAGCCATAGCTGTCACTTCAGTTGCAATAGTGAATTGTTTTGCCTGCTCAAAAGCATTTTGCCCTGTTGATCCGTCAAGTATAAGCAAAACTTCATGCGGAGCGTCAGGAATAACTTTCTGAACCACTCTTTTTATCTTTGAAAGCTCACTCATAAGGTTCACTTTATTGTGAAGCCTCCCGGCAGTATCAATAATAACCACATCAGCATTACTTGATTTAGCTGAAGAAACAGTGTCGAAAGCCACAGAAGCAGGATCTGAACCCATTTTTTGCTTGATAATAGGCACATCTACACGTCCTGCCCATATTTCAAGCTGATCTATTGCAGCAGCCCTAAAAGTATCAGCAGCACCTATTACAACTTTCTTCCCTGCCTGTTTAAACTGATAGGCAAGCTTCCCTATAGTAGTGGTTTTCCCTACTCCATTGACGCCTACAACCATTATCACATAAGGATCATCAGATTGTGGCAAATCAAAATCAGATACATCTGAAGAATTATTTTCTTCAAGTAATGCAGCAATTTCTTCTTTAAGGATATTATTCAATTCTGAAGTTCCGATATACTTGTCTTTAGAAACTCTTTCCTCTATCCTTTTGATTATTTTTATTGTAGTATCTACACCAACATCGGAAGAAATAAGAATCTCTTCCAAATTGTCGAGCACATCATCATCTACTTTAGACT
>CAYUEI010000512.1:0-1635 GCA_964443445.1 uncultured Prolixibacteraceae bacterium
ATATGGCCCATGCAGGGAATAATATTGATATAACATTATTGTCGTCAGGTATTTACGAGGCTATGGTAACAACAGTTGCCGGTCTTATCGTGGGTATACTAGCTTATTTTTGTTATAACATACTTGTTTCAAAAATTGAAGGTCTTGTATTTAAGATGGAAGCATCTACTACTGAATTCATGGATTTATTGAACGAACCGGCATAAGGTATCATGGCAATTAAAAGAAGAACTAAAATCAGTACGGAATTCAGCTCGTCGACAATGTCCGACCTAGTATTTCTGTTACTTATATTTTTCATGATAACATCAACGCTCATTGCCCCCAATGCCTTGAAGCTGATGTTGCCGCAAAGCAATAATCAAACTCAGGCTAAGCCTGTTACTTCAATTTCTATCACTCAGGATTTGAAATATTATATCAATTCTGACGGGAAATTAGTTCAGGTTCAGTTTAGTGAGATAGAACCATTTTTACAAAGAACAGTAACAGATGAAGAAGATGCATACATTTCGCTTCATGCAGATAAGACTGTTCCAATTGATGAAGTTGTAAAAATTATGAATATTGCCAGGAATAATAAGTATAAGATGATACTGGCAACAAGTCCTGAAAATTAAACTTTAATCAGTCGGGTGAGTAAATTCAAAGAACATAAAGAGGGGATAATAATAACGATAGTATTTCATGCTATCTTATTGTTGATTTTACTGAATATGGCATTTTTTACGCCTCTGCCTCTTCCTGAGGAAAAAGGTGTATTAATTGATTTTGGCAATAATGAGATTGGTATGGGGGAGACGGAGCCAATGCCAAGAGAGGTTGCAACTCAAAGTAAACCTGAGCCAACACAACCTGCCCCTTATGTTCCCCAAAATGAAATATCGAAACCTCAGCCTACTGATGCTGAAGAAGTAATAACACAGGATCTTGAAAAGACTGTTGCCCTTGAAGAAGCAAGAAAGAAAGCTGATCAGAAGAAAAAAGATCAATTAGAAAAGGATAGACAAAATAAGCTTGTCAGAGAGGCTGAAAAGAGAATGATTGATAGTCTGCAGCGAATTGAAAATGCAAGGATAGCAGAACAGAGGCGTATTGCTGAAATAAGGAGGCAGGACAGTTTAAAAAAGGTTGCAGAGCTTGCTAGAATAGATCAGATAAATTCAAGGGCTAAGAACGTATTTGGAGGCTCTTCCGGGCAGGGTACTGATCCTAATTCAACAGGACAAGGCAATTCATCCGGAACCGGAAATCAAGGTTCACCGGATGGGGTTGTAGGAGGAGGCTTAAATGGAACTGGTTCAGGAACAGGCAGCGGAAACGGATCGGGTAGAGGAACGGGAGTTTCATTCAGTTTAGCGGGACGTACACAAAAAACGCTTCCCAAGCCTTCATATCCCGGAAATGAAGAGGGTATAGTAGTAGTTGAGGTTTCTGTTGACAAAAATGGCAGGATTACCAAGGCTGTACCGGGTGTGAGAGGTACAACATCAATGAATACAGCTCTTCTTGAAGCAGCTAAATCAGCAGCTTTAAAAGCTTCTTTTAACAGTAGTATAGATGCCCCTGAGATTCAAATAGGAACAATAACTTACCGGTTTACGCTGGATTGACATGTTTAAAAAGCTAAAAGAA
>CAYUEI010000513.1:0-1631 GCA_964443445.1 uncultured Prolixibacteraceae bacterium
GATATTTCCTTAACCACCTCTTTTGATTGAATATTAATGTTCCGAGACTGCTCATTTACTGTAACTTTAATCTTATCCTGAACTTTAATTTCTTTTTTTCCGGTTAGCTCAGTTTGTCCCCACATCAGAGGGTAGTCGGGGATAGTGCAGAAGGCGTATTTGTCGATTGTTGCAATAGCAACACGTTTTTCTCGTGAAAAAATAGCATGTATCCATCCATAATATTTTTTTTCATTTTCAATAATTTGAATTCCAAATTTTTCTGAAGTGAACATGCCCATTAGGTAAATTAAATCAAAATTCCAAATAAGGGCATTACTCTTTATAGAATCATTATTAATATCCTCAATTAAAGCGATTGTACAGTTTTTATTTAAAGATTTAAATTCTGGCCAATCTCCTCCGGAAGTAACACCTATATGAAACATTAAATCAAGAACTCCATCTTTATTGAAATCAATTTTTAAGGTATCAGCATGAGTGCTTTCAATGCGAACATCAGGATTATAGTCGTATACTATAATATCAGATTGATTATTTATATTTTGAGAATAAATATTAATTGCAAAAAATATATTCAAAATTGTTATTATAAATGTTTTCATAATTTTTAATTTTTAATTAGGGCATGCATGAGTAATTAAATCGAGAGTACTGCCAACCGGCACATTGAATTCCCCGTTTATCGTAATCCCATCAGTTGACCTGAATACAACTCTATAATTTGAGGAATTGTATTATATTTTTTTAAGCTTTATTTTCAAGTTTAAAGTTTGGTTTATATTATTTCCACCAAGTTAAACAATATAAATGTTATTAAAAAAGTATTTTTAATGAATGGCAGGTTTAAACCTCTATAAGTTTATTTTAACCCAATTTTGTTTAAAAAAATCTTAATATAACAATCCAGATTTCAATATGACCTGAATCGTACCACATTCGTACCATATAGGAGGTATCTCCCATTATAACAGGAGAAACCCCCTATATAATGGGAGAAACCTCCTATATGGTACGGATGTGGTACGGTGCAAGTACCTCGAAATCCTTATTCATTTTTTTAGAAACAAAAAACCCGGACAATTACTTGCCGGGTTTTCAAAATATGATTTATAGAATATATTATTCCTGAACAGCTGCAATGCCCGGAAGGATTTTTCCTTCAAGATATTCCAGCAAAGCGCCACCTGCAGTAGAAATGTATGAAACACCATTAGCAAGTTCAAATTTGTTGATACATGCAACAGAATCTCCACCTCCGATAAGTGAGAATGCGCCTTTGGATGTAGCAGCCACAATAGCTTCGCCTACAGCCTTTGAACCACCTTCAAATTTCTCGAATTCAAATACGCCTACAGGTCCGTTCCATAAGATTGTTCCTGAGTTTTCTATTACATTTTTCATTTCTGTAATGCTCCTTGGACCGGCATCCAATCCCATCCATCCTGCCGGAATCTGATCTGATTCAATAGTCATTGTATTGGCATCAGCTGAAAAAGCATCAGCAGCAACAACATCGTTGGCCATTATTATCTTAACACCCTTGGCAGCAGCTGCTTTTTCAATGCTAAGTGCTGTTTCAATATAATCATCTTCAACAAGTGAGCTACCGATATTGCCACCATGAGCCT
>CAYUEI010000514.1:0-1618 GCA_964443445.1 uncultured Prolixibacteraceae bacterium
TAGCACGTCATTGCGAACGTCGAATTCACCGTCATTGCGAGGAGGTACGACGAAGTAATCTGTTGAAGAGTAGAATAAAAAAACAACAGATTTCTTTCAGAGCTCCGCTTCGCTTCGGCCACGCTTCGCTCGCAATGACGTTACTATCAACAGATTGCCACGCTTCGCTCGCAATGACCCTATAAACCTTACAAATTAAGACGAGCAGAAGAACTTTTAATAACTGCACCACCCAATCTTGATTCTTGTGTCTTGATTCTTGTGTCCTTTTAAATTCCCCAAATTCAATTCACCCCATCAGGTAAAATTTCACCCCACCTCTTTTTTTGTTCATCCCAAAACTGCCATTCTCACAACATATTTTTTATTGCTATTTATATCTGATTTTACTTTGCATCAGTTTAATCAATTAATATAAATCTATAATCAATGATAGGATTTAAAGAACAGGCAATTGAATTTGCAAAGATTTTCAGGAACGAACATTCAAGCCAAAACCTGAGTACTGGAATGGAAATTATTAACTGTAATTTTGAATCGCACTATCCATTTAATTTTAACTCTAAGGATTTCGTTAAAGGCGATTTATATTACCATGAATTAGTACAGGGGAGGGTAGAGGAGAATTTCAAATTCACATATCCGGTTGTGGTTCCCGATAAAACTAAAAAGTATAACAAGGCAATTATTCTTCTTCACGGGCTTAATGAAAGAACCTGGGATAAGTATTTTGTCTGGGCAAAATATCTGGCTGAAAAGACTAACCGGCCTGTTATTATGTTTCCGATTGCATATCACATGAACCGTTCACCTAAAAGCTGGAGCGACCGGCGACTTATGTCAGAACTGTCTAATATCAGAAAAAGCAGTGAGAAAGATAATAATTCAACTTTTGCCAATGCAGCTCTCAGTACACGGCTTGAATCGCATCCTGAACTATTTTTCTATTCAGGTCTTCAGACTTGCTACGATATTCAACAGCTGATGAATGAAATTAAACGGGGTGAAAACAATATTTTCACATCTGATGCCCATTTGGATATTTTTGCTTATTCCATCGGAGCCTTTCTTTCACAGATTCTTTTGCTGGCCAATCCCGGCGGAATGTTCAGCACAACACGCCTGTTCATCTTTTGCGGAGGACCTACTTTCGACTGTATGTACGGTAACTCAAAGTATATAATGGATCTTAGGGCTTTCAAGAGTTTACTGAGTCTGAAAAGGAGAAAGGTTTTCCGGACAATAAAGGAAAATTTAATGACTCCGGGCGACAAAAATATTGCTGAAGCATGGAATGGCCTTGAACTTATGATGCACAGGCATTGGCGAAGGAAAGAGCGCGAAGCTATGTTTAATGCTATTGGCGAAAGGATAAAGGTTGTTGCTCTTGAGAAGGATAAGGTCATGCCGGTGAAAGGTATTATCAGGGCTATGAGAGGGAGGAAGAACAATGGCCTTGTGCCGGTGGAAGTTATCGATTTCCCTTTTGCTTATACCCACGAACAGCCATTCCCGACGGGAGATGATAAGATACAGGGACATGTTGATCGTTGTTTTACTGTTGTATTCGACAAGGTTGTTAACTTTTTCAACTTTCAGGGCAGCGAAATAAGCAGGA
>CAYUEI010000515.1:0-1613 GCA_964443445.1 uncultured Prolixibacteraceae bacterium
ACACAGCGCCTGCTCGACTATGCTGAAAACAATAAAAATCAAACCGGTCAGGTAGTTCTGGAGGATGAATGGCGTTCACTACCTGTACTCAAAAGAATAGAGCACTCGCTGGTAAAGGGAAATGCTGAATTCATAGAAGACGATCTCAAGGAAATTTTAAACGACTTCTCACCAAAGCTTAAAATCATTGAAGGCCCGTTGATGAGTGGCATGAATGTAGTTGGTGAGCTGTTCGGCTCAGGGAAGATGTTTTTGCCACAGGTAATAAAATCGGCCAGAGTAATGAAGAAGGCAGTGGCTTTTCTTCTTCCATTTATTGAAGAAGAAAAAACAGGCAGTGAACCGACTAATCAAAAGAAGGTATTGCTTGCTACCGTTAAGGGAGATGTACATGATATCGGGAAAAATATAGTTGGTGTTGTTCTGGGTTGCAATAATTTTGAGGTTATCGACCTTGGGGTTATGGTGCCTACTGAAAAGATAATAGAAACAGCTTTAAATGAAAAAGTAGATATTATTGGTCTCAGCGGATTGATAACACCTTCGCTGGAAGAAATGGTAAATTTCGCCCGCAAGATGAAAGAACGGGGTATTGACTTGCCGGTGATGGTTGGAGGGGCAACAACATCTAAAGTACATACAGCTGTAAAAATAGCCCCTGAATATGAATCGCCGGTAGTTCATGTAAAAGATGCTTCGCTAAGTGCAGGGGTAGCAACCAATCTAATCAATAAAAATGAGGAGTTCATTGCTTCTGTTGCAAAAGATTATTCACATGTCAGGGAAATACATTCGGGACGAAAACCTAAAGAATACCTGAGCATTGGAGATGCAAGAAAAAACAGTTTTAAAACTGACTGGCAGGTTGCTGATATTTCCAAACCTAATTCCATTGGAATTAAAGTATATTCAGGCTATTCGCTTGAAGAAATACGTGAATATATTGACTGGACATTTTTCTTCATGGCCTGGGAGATGAAAGGTACTTTCCCTGCAATTCTTACAGATAAAAAGCAAGGTGATGAAGCCCGTAAGCTTTTCATGGAAGCCAATAACCTGCTTGATGAAATTGTTGAAAGAAAGCTTTTCAGGGCAAACGGTGTTGCAGGAATCTGGCCTGCCAATTCTATCGGTGACGATGTTGAAGTTTACAGCGATGAAACACGCTCCGAAGTGACAGGCAAATTTCATTTTTTAAGGCAGCAGATAAAGCATAAAGACGGGGCACCCGATATTTGCCTGTCTGACTTCATTGCGCCCAAAGAATCGGGGTTAAATGACTACATCGGAGGTTTTGCTGTTACTACAGGTATAGGAATGAAAAAGTGGGTTGATGAAGCTAAGGAAAACGGAGATGACTACCGGGCAATATTAATGCAGACCTTAAGCGACAGGCTTGCCGAGGCTTTTGCTGAACTCCTTCATTTGAAAGTAAGAAAGTCATTATGGGGTTATGCTTCTGATGAAAATCTTGCAAAAGATGAAATAGTTGCCGGTCAGTACAGAGGCATTCGTCCAGCAATGGGCTATCCTGCCTGTCCCGACCATACAGAAAAGAAAGAGCTGTTTAGAATGTTGAATGCGACTGAAATAACTGGCATCAGTCTTACCGA
>CAYUEI010000516.1:0-1605 GCA_964443445.1 uncultured Prolixibacteraceae bacterium
GGAATAGCTGATTATCTTGACGATGATGATGATGATGACACCATTGCTACTCTATTTGAAGATGTAAACAAAGACAACAACTATCTGAATGACGATACCGATTTTGACGGCACTCCAAACTTTTTAGATCCTGATGATGACGGAGACGGTATTGCAACAAAATTAGAAACTGGAGACCTTGATGGAAATGGGAAGCCTGATTATCTTGAAAATTGGCAATCGGCAGCTGTAAAAGACGTATTAACAATGGGATTGGATTTATCAACAAATATAAATGTGCTTGCCAATGACTCGAGTCAAATGAACGCTGCAACATTGTTTATTTTAAGAAATCCATCTTATGGATACGCAAATATTGATCAAAATACAAAAGATATAAAATATACACCCAATGCCGATTTTATAGGATTGGACACAATGGAATATGTAGTTTGTGATTATCAGGGAAGATGTGACACAGCATTAGTGATTGTTAATGTTGAAGACATAGTATTTGTTCCTGAGTTATTTACACCAAACGGAGACAGGGTTAACGATTATTTTGTTATCGGTGGTTTGGACAAATATCCTGAGAACGCAATAAGCATTTATAACCGATGGGGTAATAAAGTTTACGAAAAAGAAGGATATCAAAATGACTGGGATGGATTGGCCAATGTTCAGTTAGTTATAGGTTCCAAGGAATTACCGGTAGGAGTTTATTATTACGTTTTAAAATACAACAAAGGGAAACGTGAAAGGTCAGGAGCTTTATTCCTGGAGAGATAAAAATGATGAATTTTTTAAAGAAATATATCATAATCGGCTTTTCGATTTTGGCTTCGCTGAATGTCTTTGGGCAGCAGGATCCATTATATACTCAGTATATGAACGATCCTATTCTGATTAACCCGGCTTATGCCGGCAGCAGGCTGAACCTTAGCTTAAACGGCGTTTTCAGAAAGCAGTGGGTAGGACTTGATTGGTCTCCGACAACAACATCTATTACTGTTAATTCACCGTTTTTAAATTATAAGATTGGAGTAGGATTTTCATTTATCAATGACAAGATTGGTCCAATGCAACAAACAGGAATATACGTAGATTATGCCTACCACCTGAATTTTGAGAACAACAGGAATTTGTCGTTTGGTTTAAAGGCAGGTATAAATAATTTCGATTTGAACCTGTTGGATCTGGCAACAATGGATTACGATTCGTACATTCAGGATAATGATAGGCCAAGTATCCCGTTACCTAATTTTGGATTTGGGATATATTATTACACAGAAAAATTTTACGCAGGGTTTTCTATACCAAAGCTGATAAGAAATAATTTGGATGAGAGAGAAAATACATTACAAGCAGTAGGGAGAGAGGACAGGACTTACTTTTTAATGGCAGGAGCTGTTATTGATGTTATAAATCCTATTATGAAATTAAAGCCGGCACTATTGATAAGAACAACATCGGGAGCACCCCCATCAGTAGAAATTTCGGCTACTGCAATTTTTTACCAAAAAGTATGGTTTGGATTGATGTACAGAATTGGAGATGCAATTGCTGCTCAAGCGAGATTGCAGATAGACAACAGGTTGCAGATAGGATATTCATTTGATTTTACTA
>CAYUEI010000517.1:0-1605 GCA_964443445.1 uncultured Prolixibacteraceae bacterium
AGAAAATTTGTGGACTTTTACATGATGTTGTTGAAGATAGTGCTTGGACATTTGAAAGTCTTAAAAAAGAAGGTTTTTCAGGAGACATTATTTCTGTTTTAAAATGTATTACCAAAGAATCAGACAATGAAGATTATGATACCTTTATAAACAGAGTAAGTCAAAATCCTATTGCTGTAAAAGTTAAGATTAATGATTTGCTTGACAATATGGATATAACTAGGCTGAAAGAATTAAATGAAGGAGATATGAAGCGATTGAAAAAGTATTTGAAGGCATATTGGAAGTTGAAAAATATTTAGAATTAGCAAACTTTGAAAAACCACCTTTCAGTCCAACATCCCTTTTTAGATTCTGCAAAAAACCACCTAAAACCCAAAACTCTGAGAATGGCATATTTTTATTAATCCATGGAGTAAGGGTATAAATATCAAAATCTCAGAATTAAATATTAAAGTGGCACTTTTTAATTGCGAAATATCAAAACTTGATCCCTTTATCCTGGATAATCCCAATTTATCGTTTAAGCTGAAAATATTTCAATTAAAACTAATCGAGTATACATTTATACACTTTTTGAGAATCGCATCAAATAAGGCTTTATTTAGCGTCTCAAAGAAATTAATGTACATTTGTAATAAGAATATTGATAAAAGTAAATTGAAAAATTGCTTCTTACAAGAAAAAAAGAAGTTCGACTTTCTTAGGTTACAATTTCTTGTCCATGTTTTATGATTTCATTGACAAGTGGATTTGAAAGATTAAAATCTCTTTCTCTAAATGGGTGTGGTTCAATCCTACTGTCAATTTTTCTTCTCAATCTCATTAACTCCAATTGCATGTCAATCAAATTTCCATAATCATCAAAAACAATAGCAATATCGATATCGCTGTCATCGTTAAAGTTCCCCTTTGCATATGAGCCAAATAGAATCATTTTTATGAAGTTGTATTTTTCCTTTACAACATCCGCATATCTCTTAGTGATATTTATAGCATCTGCTTTATCCATGATCGTAAAATCTTAATTTTCTCAATCCACTCTTTTGTAAATTCAGGAGTGCACAACGAATAGAATTCTCTTTTATAATCATCATAGCGGGCATTCAGGTTGAAGGAAGTCACCTTGTCAAGCCAATCAGATTGTTCATTAGTCATTTCAATATCGCTTAATTCAGCTATTCTAAAGAGATTATGCAAAAACGGGGCATGCTTCTTATGTTTGTTTACGTAAACAGCTTTTAAAAGCTTTTCGACAGAAATGTGTCCTAAAAAAAGTGACCAGCTATATGATTTGGAATCATACAAGTTCAACATTGCCTGAAAGTCTTCATCAGATGTGTCAATCCAATGTTTTACGATTTTGTTAACGTCAATATTTGAGCTATTTTCAACCATTAATTAAAATTAGTCAAAATTTTAAACTTAAATCAATAAATATTTAAGTTTGTTGTTGTTCGAGGGATTTGACATTCAAATAATTAAAAAATATTTAAGGATATTCGGCACCATTTTCGGCACCCCTCTTTAAAAAAGAGGCTAACAAATTTTGCTAACCTCTTGATTTATAAGTCGGGATGACAAGATTTGAACTTGCGACCCCAC
>CAYUEI010000518.1:0-1605 GCA_964443445.1 uncultured Prolixibacteraceae bacterium
GATTTGCCTGATCTTTCTAAATTTCAGTATTTGTCGAAGCTGAGTGTTGAAAATAATAAATTTACTTTCTCAAGCCTCTCTTCTACTGGCATAGTTTCTTCAGATATTAATGAATTTACATATTCTCCTCAGGATACAGTTTTCTGTCTTAAAGATACACTTGAGGAAGGATTATTAACTGTTATAGATGATCGAGAAGCCTCCAATACATATAAATGGTATAAGGACAATAAATTACTAGAAGACAATGATACAACTATTTTATTGACCAGTGAGGGGGAATATTATTGCAAGGTAAGCAACAAATTATACCCTGATCTTTCGATACTGTCAGACACATTTAATTTTTCATATGAAATTTTTACCGATTCTATTGCTTTAGTTCATCTTTATAAAGAAAATGGAGGTTCATTATGGAAAAACAAAACCAATTGGACCATAGGAAGATTAAATACCTGGTATGGTGTAACAGTAGGTATGGATAACAGAGTTAATAAAGTTATTTTAAATAATAATAATCTGACCGATACTTTGCCTGTTGAGCTAGGAGCACTAACACATTTAAGGGAGCTTAATCTTCAGACTAATAATTTATCAGGTAGCATCCCAAAAGAGATGTGGGAGATGGACAGTATCAGGATCTTGATGCTGAACAGTAATCGTTTTTCTGGTGTAATACCGGCAGGAATAGATAGTCTTGTAAAGGTAGAAACTTTGTATTTAGATAATAATCTTTTAACAGGAACAATCCCTTCAAGTTTGGGTAAATTGGTTAATCTTATCAGTTTGAGACTTCATAGCAATAATTTTGAGGGTGCAATTCCGGGGGATTTAGGGAAATGCACAAAATTGACTAACCTCAATTTAAGTAAAAACAAACTATCAGGTACTATTCCTGAATCATTCGGTAATCTTAAATCTTTATGGAACCTTTACCTTTCAAATAATAAATTATCAGGAAACATTCCATCCAATATCAATCAGATGAAATCCTTGAGAACATTGAATTTATCGGGTAATCTATTTACAGGTCAGATTCCGGAGGGATTAGGGGATATTGAAAATTTGGGAACACTTGATGTATCCGGTAATGATTTAAGCGGTATGATTCCTGATGATTTAGGTTATCTGGGTTCTTTCAAAGATTTTAATATTAGTGATAATAATTATGAATTTAAAGATTTAGAGCCATTGTGGGAATGGACTAATTTTAATGTCTTTAAGAATAATTTCCAGTATTCACCGCAGCCTAAGATTGGTTTAACAAGTCTTAAAACAGCAAATATTTCTTCACCTTTCATACTAAGGATTGAAGGATATCAACCGGGAGAAAATGATAAATTTCAATGGTTTAGAAATAATGAATTATTAGAAGGCGAGACAGATTCTTTATTGTTTATTCCATCTTTTTCTTTAATTGATACAGGAACGTATTTTTTTAATGTAACAAATACACTGGCGACATTACTTACTCTTACAAGTGAAAATATCAGAGTAATAGATGGAGCATTATCCGGAAATATTTCTTTATCAAACTTTGCCATAAATGATAATCAGGATGAGTGTTTTGGGGCATTACAAACAATAACTGTTGCAGGAGGTGGT
>CAYUEI010000519.1:0-1604 GCA_964443445.1 uncultured Prolixibacteraceae bacterium
ATGATTGAAACTGAAAGAATTAAGAGGTATGGTTTCTTAAACAGTGAGCTTGAACGGGCAAAGGCAAATTTCCTTGTAGCTGTGGAAAGCAAGTATAAAGAAAGAGATAAAATATCAAACGATGATTATTGTGGTGAGATTAGCTCACTCTTCCTTACAAAAGCAGCAACACCCGGTATTGAATTTACTTATGCATTTGCAAATAGTGTTGTTCCAACTATTACAGTTGAAGAGATTTCCGCTAAAGCGAAAGAATGGATTAAAAAATCGGACAGGACTCTCGTAATTACAGGCCCTTCAGAAGGAGTATCGCACATAACTGAAAAAGAAGCAAAAGATATCATTGCAAAAGTGGAAGCAATGGAGATAGCTCCTTATGTAGATGCAGCATCTTCAGCATCATTAATAGAAGGAGAATTGAAAGGATCAAAAATTAAATCAGAAAAGAAACTTAAGGATTTGGATGCAGTTGAGTGGACACTGGCTAACAATGTAAAAGTAGTCTATCGTTTTGCTGACTATGAAAAAGATGAAGTTACATTAAACGGATTCAGCTTTGGAGGACATTCAATATGGGATAATCAGTATATTAATTCGGCAACAATTTTGAACGATTTCATTGGACAATATGGAGTTGGTGACTTTGATGTTATTACACTTCAGAAAATGCTTTCAGGAAAGAAGGTTTCTGTTTCTCCTTCAATAGAAAATTTACAGGAAGGAATCGGTGGATCATCTTCTCCTGCTGATTTTGAAACAATGATGCAATTGGTTTATCTTTATTTTGAGAAGCCACGTTTTGATAAAGAAGCACATGACGCTTATATGTCTCGTTT
This sequence comes from uncultured Prolixibacteraceae bacterium, assembly GCA_964443445.1. GTDB lineage: Bacteria > Bacteroidota > Bacteroidia > Bacteroidales > Prolixibacteraceae > CAYMTR01. The sequence continues at coordinate 837 of CAYUEI010000519.1, forward strand.
GATTGCTTACGTTTCAAATATTGAAAAGGATCCAAGGAAAATCATGCAGGATTCATTATCCAACAACTTATGGAATTATCATCCAAGGTTATGGACTTTAAATACTGAATCGCTTAAGAAAGCCAGTTTTGAAGAAATGAAAAATATTTATACTGACAGGATTAAGGATGCAGGTGATTTTACATTCATCATTGTTGGTAATATACCTGAAGAAACTGTTAAAGCTAATGTTCAGAAATATCTTGGATCACTTACTGATTCACCAAGGAATGAAAAGTGGGTTGACAGAGGCATGCGCAAACCTGATGGGACAACTAAAAAGGTGATTCCAATAGCATTGACAACACCTAAGGCTAATGTAAACGTATTTTATTCAAAAGAGATTGAATATAATCAGAAGAACAAGATTATGATGAGTGTTCTTAAGGGAATACTTGATTTGAGATATACAGAGAAAGTACGTGAAGACGAAGGAGGTACATATGGAGTAAGGGTAAGTACGGCTCTTGCACAATATCCAATAAATGTTGGTTCAATTTCAATGAATTTTGATTGTGATCCTAAGAAAGCAGACCTGCTAAAATCAATAATTTACAATGAAATACAAAAGATTGTAAACGAAGGACCAACAGCAGTAGATTTTGATAAGACAATAAAGAATATGCTCAAAGACAGGGAAGAAGCAAAGAATCATAATAGCTTCTGGTCAGGTGCTTTGTTTAGTTTATACTATTCAGGGATAAATACAGCTGACCCTGCTAATTTTGA
>CAYUEI010000520.1:0-1604 GCA_964443445.1 uncultured Prolixibacteraceae bacterium
GGAACATTCCCTGACATTAAATTATTATTTAAGTAAATGTTTGTAATGCCCGAAAAGTTTGAAAACGAAGACGGTATCGACCCTTCAAGTAAATTTCCTTGTAAATCTAAAGTGGTCAACTTATTTAAATACCCTAAACTATCAGGAATATATCCCCTAAGTCCATTATTAGCTAATTCGAGCTTTTTTACTCTACTTAACATTATTTTAGTAACTCCATACCAATTATTTATCGGCTGCCCGGGCACCAACCAATTCGTATTATTTACCCAGTTCTCCCCGTCAGTAGCATGATACAACGCCACCAATGCAAGTGAATCTGCTTCCCTTAATTCTTTTAAATCAGTTTGTGAATATGACTTACTCGATGATAAAACAATTAGAACTGCTATCAGAATGAAAGCAATTAAACCCTTCCTAAATATATTAATCCCTGACATTTGTTTTATTTTTTACAGCTTTGACTTTTCCCCCCGAAACTTTTCTTTTAAAATTCTCCTGTAAAACCCGTCCAACAATATGTCGTTATATTTAAAAACGTGTCCAAAAATAATTACTCAATTGTATATAAGTATATGCTTTCCGGCATCTCCTCCATTTTATTTGACATACAGAGCTTTATCATCGATTAAGATGTCAAAAGTGTTGATTAAAAAACTTTTAAATTAAACCTGACTATTCTATTATTCGAAAAACAATGTGCTTTTATTTTTCTTTGCTTTACTTATCTTTGCCATTCAATTTCTTAGAATCAAATTTTATGACAAATTTCAAACGCACACTCATCACTTCAGCCCTGCCTTATGCCAACGGGCCTGTCCATATCGGACACCTTGCAGGAGTTTACGTTCCGGCCGATATTTATGCCCGCTACCTTCGAATGAAGGGTGAAGAGGTTGCCTTTATCGGTGGAAGCGACGAACATGGTGTGCCTATTACCCTGAAAGCCAAGAATGAAGGTATTACACCTCAGGATGTGGTCGACAAATATCACAATATCATTAAAAAGGCTTTTAATGACTTCGGCATTTCTTTCGATGTTTATTCACGCACCAGCGCTAAAATACATCATGAAACTGCTTCCGATTTTTTCAAAAAGCTTCACAAAGAGGGTAAATTTATTGAAAAGACTAGCGAACAGTATTTTGACGTTGAAGCCAATCAGTTCCTGGCCGACCGCTATATTACCGGCACCTGCCCGAAATGCGGAAATGAACGTGCCTACGGCGACCAGTGTGAAAGCTGCGGCTCTTCCCTCAACGCCACCGATCTCATTAACCCAAAATCTACTTTAAGTGGCAACCCTCCAATCATGAAGGAAACTAAACATTGGTACCTCCCTCTCGATCAATATGAACCCTGGTTGAAAGAATGGATCCTGGAATCTCATAAGGAATGGAAATCAAATGTTTACGGTCAATGTAAAAGCTGGATCGACGGTGGTCTTAACCCAAGGGCAGTTACCCGCGACCTCGATTGGGGTGTGCCGGTTCCTGTTGATGGCGCCGAAGGAAAGGTCCTTTACGTTTGGTTTGATGCTCCTATCGGTTATATATCAGCAACAAGGGAATGGACCAACGATTGGGAGAAATGGTGGAAAGACC
>CAYUEI010000521.1:0-1603 GCA_964443445.1 uncultured Prolixibacteraceae bacterium
CAATGATAAACATCACAATGGAGAAAGATGTTCTGGGCATTGATGAAGTTGTTGTCGTCGGATATGGAGTTCAGAAGAAGAAACTGGTAACCGGAGCTACTGTTCAGATAAAGAATGAAGAGTTCACAAAAAACAATTCAGTTAGAATTGAGAATGCGCTTCAGGGGTTAACGCCAGGTATGTCAATTGTCAAGCAATCAGGACAGCCGGGATCAGATTATAATATAACAATCAGAGGATTATCTTCAATTAACGGGAATACACCTTTAATTTTGATCGATGGTGTTCCGGGAAGTTTAAATATGATTAACCCTTCTGACATAGAAAGCATTGACGTTCTTAAAGATGCTGCTTCGGCTGCAATATATGGATCAAGAGCTGCCAATGGAGTTATTCTGGTTACCACTAAAAAAGGCAAAGCCGGAGAAGCTCAGATAACCTATGATGCCTATTATGGCATTTCAAATGTATCTAAAAAAATAGATCTTTTAAATGCCGAAGAGTACATGACAATAATGAATGAAGCTTCATTAAATTCTAAACCCAAAAGACCTGTCCCATATACTCAGGATTATATTGATCAATTTGTTAGAGACAATGGTGAAGGAACTGACTGGCTTGAAGCCGGTTTAAATGAAAATGCTCCTTCTATGAGCCATTATCTTGGAATTACCGGGGGTAATGATAAGTCAACATATTCAGTATCTATATCATATAATACTGAAGAAGGAATATACAATTACGAAGATAAATCTAAATATCAAAGACTTGGATTCAGGGTTAATTCAGAACACAAAGTTAAGGATTACCTTACTATCGGAGAAAACCTTACTTATACTCACAGGGTAAGTACTGCAATGTCAACAGGAAATATGTACAGTAACTTTTTGCATGATATGATGTCGGCAAGCCCTCTTATTAAGGTTTATGATGAAAACATATATGATGGATTTGGCCGTGGTAAAGCTGTAGACGCAAATGGCCAGAATGGTGATGTAGACGCTCAGGGTAATCCAATCGCTTCACTTCATTACAAATATAATGGTGTTAATAATTATGACGACCTTATCGGCAACCTGTATGCAGAAATTACAATTTTACCGGGATTGAAATTCAGAACTGACTTTGGTGCTACTTTAGGATTCAACAATTTTACAGATCATAGTGATACTTTCAATATAACAGTCTACGATTTTAACATTAAGCCGGATTATGAACAAAGTATGTCAAGAACATTTAATTATAACTTCGACAACGTACTTTCATTTGAAAAAGATTTCGGCAAACAGCATATTCTTGCCATTCTGGGAATGAATGCACAGGATGGAACCTATTTCAATATGAGATCCAAAAGAGAAGGATTTCTGATGAATAGTACTCCTGTTCTTTCCAACGTAATGACTGATTCACTGATAACAAGCTATATTATTGAAGGTGATTTTGGAGAAGGTGACAGCCGTTTCTCATATTTTGGAAGGGTAAGTTGGGATATGGATGAAAAATATATGGCTACTGTTTCATTAAGAAGAGATGGTTCATCCAGATTTGGTAAAAATAACAGATATGGTTATTTTCCTTCAGTATCAGCCGGATGGGTTATTTC
>CAYUEI010000522.1:0-1593 GCA_964443445.1 uncultured Prolixibacteraceae bacterium
AAATGTAACCATTGGCAACTAATTCCGACAGATCCCTGTAAGGTTCAAATTGAAATTCTATTCCACTCCATAATGGTAAATCCTCGGTGTAAATACAAAATTTACCCTCATAAGGATCTTCTTCGGAAAGAAGATGAGTCGTCCCTTCATTGCTCGATACCCAAGTATGAATATTTGGACTTGGGTAATCTTTATAAATATCGAACCCTACAGTTTCTGCTTCAACAACGAAATCTGTCTGAGGTGGCACAATCAATCCTAATGCTTCAACCACCGGTATGTCGAAATCATGATCAAACAAGCGATATGTTCCTTCCTTAAAAGGGCCTGTATAATACGTGTATCCTAGCAATGACCATGGAATTCCATTTTCTTCTAGGCTCGAACGTAAAACACTGTACCAATAAACCTTCTCATCATGGTCTGCAGGACCTACAACACCAAATTCGCCACACCAAAGAGGTACGTTTCTTTCATTTTTAAATTTTACTGCAGTATTTATTAGTTCTCTTATTGCTTCTGCTGTTGCATCAGTTTCGTATTTATTGTAAAGCCATTCATAATAACCACCAACGAAACTTGCAGGCATTGGGGGCATTTTCTCTTCGTTATAAGGGAATGGAACTCCCACAAATTCAGTCAAAGATGCAAGTTTAGCCCCCTGATGGGTAAATAAAAACGGATCGTAAAAGTGAAATGTATAAATAAGGTTATCATCTTCATAAACAGGTAATTTGTCTAAGTTAGTCAGACTACCCCAGATTGGAGTGACAATAATTGTGTGCGTTTGGTCAATTTCCCTGACAGCATCAATGACATTTCCCTGAATTTGTCCCCATGCTTCATCCGAAAGGCCATTAGGTTCATTATTGAGCTCATAAAATATCCTTGTTGAGCGGTCATTATAATGTTCGGCCATAGTGGTCCAAACTTTAATAAGCTTATCCTGAATAGTTGGGTCGTTTGCATAATCAAATAGTTCCCCAAATGCTAAAACCAAATTAATGCCTTCGGCTTCAGCCATATCGACATACTGATCAAGAAGATAGAAAAACAGAGGACTCGGGTCAGTACTGTTTTCCTCAAATAGGGTAGCCCTGGTAAATGCAAGCCTTATCGTATTAATCCCCAGTTTTTTAATATTCCGGAAATCCTCGATGGTATAATAATTAAATTGGATATCATAGGGAGAAGAAACATCAAAAACTAATGGAAACCCAACACCTTTTGATAACATTTGAGCAGGATTAATTGGCTGACATCTATTGCAGCTTGCAAAGCAAACCTTTTCAAGAACCGTATCTGTTTCTTCAACATTGAATATCCTATTAGTCCATTCATCGGTACATTCCCCATGGAAGTCTTCTCCTTTCATTTCAAACCAATTGCCGTCGGGGTCACCGTTATAAAACTTATAATTAAGGCTGAAATTCTTCATTACAGGAATAGTTGCAGAATATATACTTTTAGAAGTGACTTCCATTTTTACTCCTGAAGTCCAATCGTCCCAGTTGCCCTTCACAAATACACCATTGGGAGAAATTTCTTCACTCCGCATATCTACATTGAAAGTTACATTGATTGTTTCAGCAA
>CAYUEI010000523.1:0-1590 GCA_964443445.1 uncultured Prolixibacteraceae bacterium
TGGATGCATTTAAGGAGAATTATTGGAAGAATGCAAGCGATAGCGTCAGAAAACGTATATTGTATGGTTCTGATTATTACCTGAATCTTGTTTTCTCAGACTCATTTAAAGAATATCTTGAAAACTTCAAAAAAGTTTTCACTACTGATGAGTTTAATCAGATTTCAATTATAAATCCCCGTCGTTTTCTTGATTTGGATTTTTTGAACTGATTTTCTCGTTAATTTTATAATATTACCTTTATCCAGCTGAAAATTATTACTATGAACTGGGATCAGTTATTGTCAGTTGAAAGGCTTGGAAAACCTTCTTTCGGGAAGTCTACGGATGATATGAGGTCAGAATTTCAAAAGGATTTTGACAGACTTATCTTTTCTTCTCCTTTCAGACGCTTACAAAATAAAACACAGGTTTTCCCTTTACCGGGGAGTATCTTTGTCCACAACAGGCTGACACATAGTCTTGAGGTTGCAAGTGTTGGCAGATCACTTGGTTCTGTAATAGCCACCCGTCTTGATAAATCAGGTAACAGTAAGCTTCTTTCCGGAGAAATAGGTTCAGTTGTTGCTGCTTCCTGTCTGGCTCACGACCTTGGTAACCCGCCTTTCGGGCACTCGGGAGAAGATGCTATTAAAGAATTCTTTATTTCAGGCGCAGGTAAGGAAATAATATCAAACCTTACTGAAGCTCAGCAAAAGGATTTTACCCTTTTCGATGGAAATGCAAATGCATTCAGACTTTTATGTCATCAATTCAAAGGAAGAAGGGAAGGAGGGTTTGCCCTAACTTTTACCATGATGGCTTCGATAGTAAAATATCCTTATGAATCTGTTCTTGCAGAGAAACCTAAATTTGGTTTTTTCCAGTCAGAAAAAGAAATCTTTATTAAAGTGGCTGAAGGAACAGGATTAAAAAGAATTGAATGCAATGGTATTAAGTATGTTCGTCATCCTTTGGTTTATCTTGTTGAATCGGCTGATGATATTTGTTATCAGGTAATGGATGTTGAAGATGCATATAAACTCAAGATTCTCTCTTTCGGTGAAACGAAAGAATTGTACATGAATTTCTTCAATTCTCCTGATCAGAAATCTGAAAGAGAAGGAATATTAAACACTCTTACGATTGTTACAGACCCTAACGAACAAATTTCATACTTAAGAGCCAGGGTTATTACTCTTTTGGTAAATTGCTGTTCTGACGCTTTTGTTAATCAACACAATAGCATTCTTGAAGGTAATAACATTAAGTCGTTGATTAAGTGTATGCCTCAGGAAATAGATAAAGCAATGTCAGAAATTATAGATGTTTCAGTAAACCGTATTTATTCCCACTCTTCGGTCGTTGGTATTGAAATTGCCGGATTCAAAATAATATCAACATTACTCGATAGTTTTATTAATGCTTTAATGTTTAAAAGTGAATATGGTAAAAAGCTGCTTAAACTTTTCCCGGAACAATATTTAGCTGAAAATGTTGATGATTATTCCCTTATTCAATCTGTAGTAGATTTTGTATCGGGAATGACTGATGTATATGCACTTGATCTTTATAGAAAAATTACAGGGATGAACCTTCCTGACCTTTAAT
>CAYUEI010000524.1:0-1583 GCA_964443445.1 uncultured Prolixibacteraceae bacterium
TTCACTTTTTCACTCTTGTTTTAATCCTTGTTTTTGCCAACTGGGGAGCTCCTTCCAATGGGGACACTTCAAGTGCCTGGTTTTTGATATGGTCTTACAAGTGGTATATAACAGGTTTCTTTGGACTTTTACTTTCAGTTTCTTTGATTACAATACTTAAAATCAAGTGGCAGTGGGTCTTGCTTGCAGTTTTTGCAACTGTAGTTTCTGCTTTTATGTCGACACACTTCATAGAAAATCAAAAATTAGTTCCGCTAGTTCCAGTTATCGTTGGGATTGCTTCGCTGAGTATTATCACATTATTCGACAAGAAGGATGAGGACAATAAAGAATGGCTGATGTCATCATGGGGCTTCGCAAAACAAATTTTACCATTGCTGGCTGTTGGCGTTGTGACAGCAGGTTTTCTTCTTGGTTCAACGCATGACGGAAAAACAATTGCGGGAGTGATTCCAAATGAATGGATTTCTGCTTTAGTAGGTGGCAATTCTATTTTTTCAAATTTCTTTGCTGCCATAGTAGGGGCATTCATGTATTTCGCCACTCTGACAGAAGTGCCTATAATTCAAGGATTACTGGCCTCAGGAATGGGCAAGGGGCCTGCACTTGCATTGTTACTTGCCGGACCATCACTTTCGCTGCCCAATATGCTGGTAATTAGGGGAGTATTGGGAACTCAAAAAACAATTGTATATGTTGTATTGGTGGTTGTTCTTTCAACAATTGCCGGAATTGCTTTTGGATCATTGGTATAATTATACTATAGATAAGAAATATATTAAGACAATGCGTTAAAATTCAGAAAGTTAGTTTTAAAAAATATAAACCGTATAAAACACTGGTTATGAAAACAAATTCATTAGGATTTATTGGTGGCGGAAGAGTAACCAGAATTTTTCTTAAAGCTTTTACAAACGAGAAAGTAGAATTCAATTCAGTTGTTGTTTATGAAACGAACAACGAAACGCTTGCTGCATTAAAGGCTCAATTTCCCTTTATTACAATTGGAAATCTGGAACAGGCCGCCGGACAGCCAACTGTGTTTATTGCACTGCATCCTCCTGTTATCATGGAAACTCTTGAGAAAGTTGCCAAAGTTGTTACAGAAGACGCATTTGTAATTTCTCTGGCCCCAAAGATTACAATTGAAAAGATTGCTTCAAAGCTTGCAACAAAAAATATTGCTCGCATGATTCCCAATGCTACTTCTTTTATTAATAAAGGATTCAATCCGATTGTTTTCAATAATAAAATGGCTGAAAAAGATATCAAAAAAATATTGAAACTGATGAAGAAGCTTGGCAAGACATTTATATCTGAAGAGTCGAAGCTGGAAGCTTACGCCCTAACTTCTGGTATACTGCCTACTTATTTTTTATTCCAGTTCAAAGAAATTGAAAAAATTGCCCAGCAATGTGGGTTAACGGAAAAAGAGGCAAAAAAGACTATTAAGTCAACAATGAAAAGAGCCCTGAAGCTTTATTATGAATCAGAACTGAAACATGAAGAAGTTGTTGATTTAATACCGGTTAAGCCAATTGCCGATAGTGAAAGCGTTATAAAAGAAATCTACCAGACGAAGC
>CAYUEI010000525.1:0-1582 GCA_964443445.1 uncultured Prolixibacteraceae bacterium
ATGCAAGATTTTTCAATTCATTATTCAGCTCTTCGGGATTTTTATAATGAAAAACCTTCCATATGTTGAAAATAAAGAGAGGCACTGTAATCAGGAAGAGCAATTGCCAGCCTGAATAAATATCATATAAAGAATAGACTATGCTAATTAAAAGGGCACTTGAGACAAGCAGCAAATGATAATACTGAGAGAATTGAACTCCCATACGGACGGGAATAGTGATTTTACCGCTGGCTTTGTCTGAATCAATATCTCTCAGGTTATTTATATTCAATACGGCAGTGCTTAAAAGGCCAATTACAGAAGCAGGTATAATTACAAATAAGTCAAACCATTGAGTATGTAAATAATACGTACCCATAACACCTACTAATCCGAAGAATATAAAAACGAAAATATCCCCGAATCCCCGGTATCCATAAGGATTTTTGCCTATGGTATATTTTAATGCAGCAACAATAGAAATTAGTCCTAAAGCAAAGAAGACACAAAGCTTAACAATTGAAATGTCCTTTAATCCAAAAACAATGAGCAATGCACCGGAAATACAAGAAAGGGCAATAAACGTCCGGATTAAACCTTTAATTTCTTTTTTGGAAACCAAACCCGATTGGGTAACGCGTAAAGGTCCGATTCTGTTTTCATTATCTTTTCCGGAAACGGCATCACCATAATCATTAGCAAGATTAGAAAGAATCTGAAGAAATGTAATAGTTAAAATTGATAATAAAAAAACCTCCCATCTGAATCCTCCTTCAGCAGCAGCCAGAAAGCTTCCCATTACAGCATTAGATAAAGCCAACGGCAGAGTTCTAAGTCTGAAAGCTTTAATCCAAATTCTTATTTTATTGTGCTTCATATTTTAAAAAAAGGAGAATAAAAATAGCAATTTTTAATTCTCCTGTATCAATTCTATTGATAATAATTGTTTTAAGGCAATCATGATAAATAATCTTTTAAGAAAAGCAAGTGAAATTAAAGAAAGGAAAAAAAGGAAATATAAATCGAATAGATAAAAGCAGAAATATAAGTAATAAACAATATCCCAAAAGTTATCATCAATATATAAAATCTTAATTGTAAAATATTAACTTTATTCAACTTTTAATAAATCCCATAATTATTGATATTTAATGAGTTACAAAGTAGATTATCACATGCATACTACTTTTTCGGATGGTAAAGATACATATTTGAGCTATCTTGAAGTTGCCCGCAAAAAGGATCTTGCAGAAATTGGCTTTTCCGATCATATTACAATATTACCTGTAGATTGGTGTGTGCAGGAAGTTGACTTTCCGGTTTTACGTGAGAATTTAAAAAATCTATGTAATAATTTTTCAGAAGATGTACAGGTAAGGTTTGGATTAGAAGTAGATTATTTTCCTGATAAAGAAGAAGAAATACGACAGGTGATTTCATATTTCCCTGTTGATTATGTAATTGGTTCAGTTCACTTCATCGACGAATGGAACTTTGATTCTGATCCTTCCTATTATGGCAAATGGTCGAATAATGAGATATACCAGATGTATTTTGATATTCTGAAGAAAGCAATCAAGTCGGGTCTTTTTGATATAAT
>CAYUEI010000526.1:0-1580 GCA_964443445.1 uncultured Prolixibacteraceae bacterium
TCTGGTGTTAATTAGTTTTCTTTTAATCCTTTCTTCTGTCTGGTCCCTTAAAACAATAACAGCTCCTAAAAGATTATTTTCACTATCTCTTATTGGTGCACAATTTTCATCAACTGGAGTTTCTTCACCCTCTCGTGAAATAATAATGTTTTGGCCTGGGTCACTTACTGCTTTTCCTCTCTTAATTATATCCCTTATAGGATATAATACTTTTTCATTTGAGGCTTCATTTATTATAGATATTACTTCATCAAAAATTTTCCCTACCGCATCTTTTTCTTTTAATCCTGTCATTCTTTCAGCAACTGGGTTTATCTGTCTTATTATACCTTCAATATCAGTAGTTATTACACCATCCCCAATACTGTAAAGTATAGCATTCGATTCTCCTTGTGATTGGTTAAGCGCAAAACTTTTTTCGAGAAGCTCCTTATAAATATCCCTCTGATTTTTATTGTATACCCAGGCAAGTAAAGCACCAATAAAAAATAAGGTTAATAAAATAACTAAAATTATCAGAACAGCCTGTTTGTTAACATCTTTATATATTTCACTTTCGTCTTGTTTTGTGACCATATACCATGAAGTCGCAGGTATTGCACAAAGGTCACATAAAACCTTGTTACCTGCATAATCAATTCCCTCAAAAATTCCTGTTCTTCCTAAAGCAGCATTAACAGCAGGAAGATTCTTAGCTTCAATTGATTCTAAAAAATCAAACCAAGAATTGTCTTTATGTTTTAAATTATTTAAAATCCTTATGCTATCAACTTCCCTGCGTACAAGAATACATTCAGCTGTTTTACTGGGAGTAGGCCAATCCTCAATTAAAGGAAATAAATAATCAGCCGTATTTACTCTGAAAACAAGAATCGATCCTACCTCTCCCTGATAATCAAAAACCGGAGCAAGAAAGTCAAGATATATTTTCCTATTCTCATGCGAATAGTATAAATCCCTTTTAAAAATTTCCTTTTCATGAGTTATCCCTTCTGCTAAGTCAATTAAAACAGAATCTATAATTACTCTTTCGGGAACTACACTAAATAAAAGATTCCCGCTTTTATCTATCATGAAAATGTTTTCATACCTATTGTCACTCATTATCCTCGAGAGTGATCTACTGTACTTCTCCTTATTATCTTCTTCTCCTCTTAGTATTCTGGCTGTAAGTTCCGTATAAGGCTGACCGGTTGAAAAGAATCGGGCTTCCGACATCCGTTCCTTGTGCCATTGTGATATTTGATTAGATTTTAATGTTGCAATTGCCTGTAGTTCATTATATTTATCTTGCTGAGTAGCTTTCTTTTCATCCTGATAATATAAAAATCCAGCCATTAGCACCAATACTGAAACTAAACAAGAAATTAATATAAGCTGAAATTTTATCTTAATCTTAGACTCCATCAGGTACAATTATGTTTCCTGATTAAATTTAAGAAAAAACATTTAATAATGAGTTATTAAACGTTTTACATAAATACATTTTTCAAACTATTTTTATAATTCACCGGTGAGTTGTTTCAATCTGGTCTCTGCAATCTTTAAGTTATATAGAAAATTAATAAGCCGTGTGGCTG
>CAYUEI010000527.1:0-1573 GCA_964443445.1 uncultured Prolixibacteraceae bacterium
GACAGAGTGCTTTTAGGATTTTGAACTTTAATTGAATAGAGACCATTTGCATCGGATATAGTCCCTTGAGTAGTTCCCATTACTACCACGGTTACTCCGGGCATTGGAGAACCATTCTCATCCTTAACTGTTCCATTCACAGTAAGTGCTTGGGCGAAACTCAAGAACGAGAAAAACAACATGGGTAGCGCAATAAGGGCTACCTTTAAAACTCGATGATTTTTCATTAATAGATTGTTTAGTTAGTTGTTTAAAAAATATCTGAAGCTTCACTTGATTTAAAATGAATGGATTAAGTTCCATTATTTTATAAAAAGTTTAGTAATCAGGTTTAGTATTTTTTTCAATCCATTATTAGGTTATTTAGTTATATCAAATATATTCTCATATTAGGTTTTAGTATTTCTATTTTTAAGTAATTGATTTCTAATTTTAGATATAAAAGAGGAGTAATAATATCATGCTAGAACATTACTTCGTTTTTGGGAATTATTGAGATGCAGAAATCGGGAAGTAAAGTGTGGGATTATTTTGTTTAAAATAAATATTTGCAGAAGTATTTTTTTCTTCTCCAAGGTGAGTTTGCCAATGTGTGAATCCCTTTTGAAGCGCTGTGTAATGCGACCACAACCTCCCTGTGAGCATTTAAAACGAGTAATAAAATAGTAACACTAGGCAACAAATCTTCATTTCACATTCAGCTTTAATCAAATATTGACTAAAGATTGATAGCTTGTAATTCCTTTCCTAATAGATGAAATGCAGCCTCTATTTTTTTTACTTGTTCAGGGCGGGGTTTGCTTTTGCCCGTTGCGTAATGACCTAACTGCCGTTCGTTAATTCCGGTTAACTTAGATAAAGCTGATCTTGTTATCACGTGATTGTAATACCACATAAGGCTTTTAACTTCCCATTTATATTCTAGTTCATACTCTCCATTAAATTCAGAAGGGATTGGATCATTATCTTCTCTCAAACCTTCTAAGTGAAAATTAATGCCTTCTTGTACTTCTTTTTTAAGTTCGGCGAAAGTATCTGCAGTGCAAACAAATCCATCTAAGCCTTCAATATAGGCTGCATAGTTGTTTTCGGTTCGGCCGAATAAAACAGTTACTTTTTTCATATCTATTTTTTAAATTTTTATACTAAAAGGTAATTCCTGACTGCTTCTCAATACTTTTTAATAAATCTTTTGAAATATCATCTGAGGGTTTGCCATTAACGGTAACTTTTCCTTTTATTATCTGATTTTTAAATTGCCTATGGCTACCTTTTTGTTTTGAAAGATACCAGCCATTTGTTTCTAATTGTTTTATGATTTCTGAAACTTTTAAAGCTTTCATTAAAAATTTACTTAATACTTCAAAGGTAGTAATATTACTACTAATAACTTTCAATAGTAGTATAAAAAGTATTATATTCCGAAATATTTTTAACTATAGTGTTTGTTATCTGTCAAAAAAATGGATTAGAACAAAAAAGCCATGCAATCTTCTGATTACATGGCTTTTTTTGAAGGTACCCGGGGCGGGAATCGAACCCGCACTCCATTGCTGGAACTGGATTTTGAGTC
>CAYUEI010000528.1:0-1572 GCA_964443445.1 uncultured Prolixibacteraceae bacterium
TCATGTCGCTCGGTTTTTCATCATGGATATCGAAGAAGCAGGGTTTCTCGAGGGAGGACAAGATTACAGTCTTGTTTTGCGGATCAAATAAATCGCTGATGCACGGCACGGTAATGTCGAATGTGATATTTGCAGGTAATCCCGCAATCAGCCTTTTCCTTGTGCCCATAATGATATACCATGCATTTCAGTTGTTCTACCTCAGCATTCTGTCAAGGAAAATGGGCAAAAATTATGATTGAACCTTCTTTTTCCTGATTGATTTGATTACAAGATATGCCACGAAAATTACGCCTGCAATAAGCAATACCAAAGAAAGCTCCTTCATGTATTTTTCAAAAAGATCTTTCTGTGAATAGAGAAAATAGCTAAGTGCGGCAAGGATTGCATGCCATATTGTTGAACCAATGGCAGTAAAAAGAATGAACTTCTTTAAATCCATTTTTGCTAGTCCTGCAGGTATTGAGATGAGGTGCCTAATTCCCGGAATCAACCTGCCAATAAAAGTGGAACTGCTGCCATTCTTGACAAAGTATGCTTCAGCCTTCTGAACCTTCTCTTTAGAGAGGAAGAATATCTTTCCCACCTTAGATTCGGCAAATGTATAAACGATAGCTCTTCCCAGCCATAAAGAAAGGAAATAGTTGATGCAGGCCCCAATGATAGCCCCAAAAGTTGCAAACAATACAACAAGGAAGATATTAAGGTCGCCCGAAGCAGCTTTCCATGCAGCAGGAGGTATAACTATCTCAGAAGGGAGCGGAACGAAAGTGCTCTCCAATGCCATTAGCAACATTATTGTCACATAATTCATATTGCTCATGTACCAGTCGGCCAGTGACTGAAAGAATTCCATCATAACATTTTGTTTTAAAAGCTGCTAAGATAAACCCGCGAAATGAATTGTCAAAATAAGAGGTTGAAATATATTTTTCTTTTATCTAAGTTTAATATAAAATTGTAATGCAGAAAAAAAACTGTTTTTTTACTGCAACCATTTATACTTTTCACATCTGTATTAATAACTGTTTAACCGAAAACCTGAAGTTTTGAAACCGATAAACTGGGATGATCTTTATAAAAACAATGCTGCCGGGTTAAAGGGAGTCTGTAGAAGATATGTCGGAAATAAAGATATTGCCGAAGACCTGGTGCAGGAAACATTCATCACCGCAATGGAAAAGATTCAATCTTTCAAAGGTTGGGGTTCCATTGAAGGATGGATGAAAAAGATCGCAATTAATAAGTCGCTGATTTATCTGAGAGAAAAACAAAAAAGCGATATCCCTTCAGACGATCTGGTAAACAAGTATGACAACAATACAGAAATGGAACAGTCATCAAATAGTGTAAGGGCAATAATCGAACAAGCTTCTTTTTCAAAAGAGGAGCTCTTATCGGTAATTGATGATTTGCCGGAACATCATAAGACAGTATTCAACATGTACGTTATCGACGGGTACAGCCATAATAAAATTGCTGAAATGTTGGATATCAGCACCGGTACATCAAAATCACATCTTTCGAGGGCAAGGAAGAAAGCGCAGGAAACTCTTTATTTGAAAGCTTCAG
>CAYUEI010000529.1:0-1569 GCA_964443445.1 uncultured Prolixibacteraceae bacterium
GCTAATGTTATTGCAGCTGTTGTTTTTAATAAACCTGCTATGCCTGTCGATACTCATGTTTTCAGAGTAGCTGCCCGCATTGGACTGGTGGAAAATGCAAAGAACCCACTTCAGACGGAAGAACAATTAGTGAAATATATTCCGGGTGAGTTATTACCCATAGCCCATCACTGGCTTATTTTACACGGAAGATATGTTTGCAAAGCAAGAACCCCGTTATGCAACGAATGTGGAATTTCAGATTTATGTAAATATCATAAATCAGTTAAATAAATTTTATTCTAACAGTAGAAGACTGAAGGCCATAATTGCCATTCCGCTTACTACTCCGTAAATTGAATTGTGGTGCTCTCCATATTCCTGCGCAGAAGGTAATAATTCATCTAATGATATGAAAACCATTATGCCTGCTACTGCAGCAAGTATTACTCCCAGAATGATACCTGAAGTTGCAGCTGAAATAAATGGCATCAATATTAACCATGCTATTATTGCCCCTAGTGGTTCTGATAATCCGGATAGAAATGAAAAGAAAAAGGCTTTTCTCTTACTTCCTGTTGCGTAATATATTGGTACTGAAACTGCTATCCCTTCCGGAATATTGTGGATTGCTATAGCTACAGCAATAGCAATTCCTACTTTAGGATCATTGAGTGTTGACATAAATGCAGCAATTCCTTCAGGAAAATTATGAATGGCAATAGCAATAGCAGTGAAAATTCCCATTTTATACAATTTTCTGAAATCCATAACTTTTTTTGAATCATCCATGTCTTCTATCATCCTCATTTCATGAGGGTTCTCAAATGAAGGAATTATTTTATCAATAGTAGCTGCAAGAAACATTCCCCCAAAAAAAGATAATATTGTAAATAAAGTAGCCTTTTTTACACTTAACACTTCACCAAAATGATCTATGGCTGATGGGAAAATCTCAATGAAGGAAACATATATCATAACTCCCGCTGATAACCCCAGAAAGAATGATAAAAACTTTTTATTGGTTTTTTTTGAAATGAATGCTATTGTACTACCTATTCCTGTAGATAGACCGGCAATTAGAGTTAACAAAAAGGCTATCAGAAAATTATCACTCATAAGCTAATTTCTATTTAGAATTATTCAAAATTACAATATTTTATTTTACCTCCAAAACCTATTTATATTTTACCTGATAATTTTAAAATGAAGTTAAGAGAAAGTAAATATCAATTAGTTTGTTCCTCAAAAAAAGGTTAAAGAAGACTTAAAAAACTACTAAAGTGATAAATGTTATTATTGTATTTTGAAATAACTTATTACATTTGCTTGTCAAAATTGAATAACAACTTAAAATTATAGTTATGGCTTATCAAATTTCTGATGAATGTATCGCTTGTGGTACATGTATCGATGAATGTCCAGTTGAAGCAATATCTGAAGGAGATATCTATAAAATCGATGCGGACATTTGTACCGACTGCGGATCATGCGCTGAAGTATGTCCGGTTGAGGCTATTTCTCCAAAATAGCTTTTGTACAGTATAATTCACTAACCCTGGATTATGTCCTGTGCAAGGGTGTCCATAT
>CAYUEI010000530.1:0-1568 GCA_964443445.1 uncultured Prolixibacteraceae bacterium
GAATGGCATGAATGTCCGTGAGTATTAACTATATATACAAACGTTGAATCATTGAACTTTTCTTCAACAGCTTGTTTAATCATTTTTGCATTGGCAGGGGAATTCTGAGTGTCGACGAGTATTATGCCTTTAGATGTTTTTATTGCAACAGAATTTATAATGTCGTTTGGCCATCCAAGAGTATGCAATTGTTTTCTTCCGGGCGTTACAGTAATAACATTTCCGGTAATCTCTTTCACAACTGTATTTCCTGCATCGCAAACCAGTGAAATCAAAGCTAACACTATCAATACTATTCCTGTCCGCATCTTATCTTCTTTATATTGACAAATGTAACTATTTTTTTATGCTGTAAAAATCTGAACCTGACGGATTTTGAAATACTCTTAATTCAAACTCAGGTATAATAGCTAAAATATGGTCAAAAATATCAGATTGAATGTTTTCATATTCAACCCATCGTTGTTCTCTGCAATATACATTAACCTCAATGGGAAGACCATTTTCAGTAGGTTGCAGATGCCTGACAAGTAAGGTGTCATTTTTTTCTATCATTGGATTTGTCCGAAGATATTCTTCCAGATATTTTCTGAAAATAGTAAGGTTAGTTATTCCGGGCTCTTTTAATGATGAAATATTTACCATCTTTCTTATCATTTCACTTGATTCCATTTTGGCATATAATTTTTCTTCACAGAATTTTATGCTTGTCAGATCAATGTTGATCCATCTTTTTATCCTTCTTACACCCGATTCATTCATTCCTTTCCAATTGACAAAAGACTCAGATACAAGAGAATATGTGGGAATACTAATAATTGTTTTATCCGAATTCTGAATTTTAACTGATGTAAGGTTTATTTCAAGAACTGTTCCCGAAGCATTTTTTGAAGGCATTTCAATGAGATCTCCTACTTTAACCAGATTATTCATATTAATCTGTACTCCTGCAACAAAACCCAGAATTGTATCTTTAAAAACCAGCATAAGTACAGCTGCAGCTGCTCCTAATCCGGTAAAAAGTGTTATCAGACTTTTATTGAAAATAATAGAAATGAAAACCAGAAAGCTGATGAAATAAACAAGTATTTTTAAAAGTTGAACAGCTCCTTTAATTGATTTTTCTCTGGTTTCAGAATAATTGTACTCATAAATTTCATTAAGAGAGTTAAGAAAGGCAATTATTATAAATGCTATTGCAAATAAATAATACAAATTGCTGATTTTAAATATATAAACTTGCAGAATGGGGTAATATTCGTTAGCATATCCGGAGAAGAAATAAAGTACAGTAGCCGGTATCAAATGAGAAGCTCCCTGAAAGAGTCTGTTTTTTACCATTATATCATCCCAAACAGAAGATGTTTTTTTTGCTATATGATGAATTACAGATACAAGAATTCTGTTTGTTATCAAATATGATAATAATGCGATGATAATTATGGAAGCACCTGCTATTAAGACTGTTAGCTTACCTGAATATTCTTCGTTACCTGAAAAAGTGAAAAGCCAGTTGTAAATAAAATCTTTAAATATCTGCATTGCTATTTGTTTTTTAATAAAGCTTT
>CAYUEI010000531.1:0-1563 GCA_964443445.1 uncultured Prolixibacteraceae bacterium
AGATAAAAGGTGATGGAGGTTTTTAGTGTAGCTTTACTGCTTATTTCATATTCATTCGGATTAGCAACATTGATAATACAAATTATCTGTTGTCTAAGGGATCTTGAATATAAAGAGACAGTCTTTTTCACTACATCTTTTTTACTTTTAATAGTATTTCTGACTATACCTGGAATTTTTAAAGTTACTGATCCAGATGCAATTTATATACAAGAGCTATTTATTAACTACGCAGTAATTTTATTCGGAGTATCTGTACCTGTAAACATTCACAAGGAAAGGACAATAAAATATCGTCCTTTAAGAAATACTTTATTTATAACTACAGGTACCATTGTTGCGATATTAATAACTATTTTATTTCTGAAAAAGAACCCGAACATGACTCTAATCTATATTTCATCAGCCTTTATTTTCCTTTCTGTCTTTTATACAATAATACACATCCTGATAACAAAACCCGAGGCATTAATAAGACCTAATGAAAGAAATGAAAGAGTAATGGCTGTTTTCATTTTGATAATAATGACTATCTCACTTATTACTTTTGTAAGTATCGGACACGAAAGAACTAACATTATTCTGAGCAGGAAAGGAATAAATGTAGTAGCATTATTTGGAATGATAATGTCCATTTTTAAAATTCCGGTTGATATAAAAAAACTAACTGCAAAGAATGACACTCTGATATTGGAGGAAGAAAAAATCCATGAAATGGGGATAAGTCAGCACGAAAAAGAAATAATGACTTTATTGATTTCAGGTAAAAAGTTTTCAGAAATAGCAGTTCAGTTAAACTTTTCTCTGTCAACAGTAAAAACACACGTCTCTAATATTTACTCCAAAGCAAAGGTTAGAAACAGACTGGAGTTATCAAATTTACTGCGTAATACGAGATCATAGGCAATTCAGGATCAACAGGTGCTTTCATGTATTACAACGAATATACTGATACTTATTTCATTGGAAGCTTTCATAAAATGGGATATCAGGTTCAGCCAATAATATTCATAATGAACACTATTAAAAAGACTAATGGATTACAAAAAATAATTAATTAAGGTATTTAACATTTCATTACTTTTGAAATCTTAATCCAAACTATAATATTATGAAGGATATAATTCCAAATTTACGCAAAGAACTTGTTGCATTGAGCGATGAGAAAACAAAAGAAACAAGCTTCAGATTCTTTAAAGAAGAAATCAAACCTTATGGCATAAAGACTGATTTAGTAGGCAAACTTGCAAAAGAATATTTCAAGGAGATTAAAAACCTTGATAAAGCTGAAATCTTCAAACTATGCGAAGAGTTATGGCAATCAGGATATTTGGAAGAGTCATTTATAGCTTGTAATTGGTCACATTTTATCAACAAAAGGTATGAGCCTTCAGATTTTATAATATTTGATAAGTGGGTAAATAATTACGTAAATAACTGGGCTTCGTGCGACACATTGGGCAATCACACAATTGGTGATTTTATAATGATGTACCCCGAATTTATCAACAAGCTTAAAGAATTTGCATATTCAACAAACAGATGGACAAAAAGGGCTGCAGC
>CAYUEI010000532.1:0-1562 GCA_964443445.1 uncultured Prolixibacteraceae bacterium
TTGTTGCTGTGTTTAAGGATAATAGTGAAGTTAACAAGATTGTGTCAATAAGCAAAAGTGTTGCCATTTATAATGGCAACGAAGTATGTAGCAATTATCAGACATTTCGTTTAGATTTTCAGGGTGGTTCAATACCAAATAATGCGAAATATGTATGGGATTTTGGGGATGGTAATTCTAAAACTGTTTATGTTAATGAACCTTTAAAATACACATACTTTCCTGGTAAAGCAGATGGATATTTCAGCGGGACTGTTTCAGTTCAAATATTTGATAATACCACAGGCAACTTATTGTTTTCCTCAAAATTGGATATACATTTTTGCTGGGCACCTTCTGCATGTAGTCTTGATTGCTCTTTTTAGATAATCAGATAATTAAGCTTTCGTGGATTTGACGGCTGAAGTATCGTTATAAGGTATTCTTAAATCAAAATAAAAGGAACCTTTAGAAATTGACCATATAGAGCATCATCGGTAAGAGGATTTATTGGCATCCCTGACTGTCGATTATTGGGTATAGGAGATTCCTCATATCGTTCGGAATGAAAGTCATTGCTAGCGAAGCGTGGCAGCACCCTACCTTCCTACGCAATATGTAACAAATCCAATCCTTCTTAATTCTTCAACATTAAGTATTGCCCTGCCATCGAAAATATGGGCAGGTTTTTTCATTGACGCAAACACTTTTGCCCATTCATAATTCTTAAACTCATCCCATTCAGTAAGTACAGCTACAGCATGGGCATCTTCCATGGCGGAGTATGGTTCGTTATGAACATGAACCAGATTGAACAAAGGAGAATTACGGAAGTCGTCGATTAATAAGCCAAGGTCGCTGATAATCTGTTCCTTTTTTACCTTCGGGTCATAAATATGAATTTCGGCTCTGTCCTGAAGAAGCTCTTCGGCAACATAAATAGATGCACTCTCCCTTGTATCGTTTGTATCCTTTTTAAAAGCCCATCCAAGGAAGGCAATCTTTTTGCCTGAAATGGTATTATTAAGAGTCGTTATGATATTGCTTGCAAAACGGTGTTTCTGGTAGTCGTTCATCAGTTTCACCTGTTCCCAGTAATCGGCAACCTCATTGAGGTTTAAAGTACGGCAAATATAAACCAGGTTAAGGATATCTTTCTGGAAGCAAGAACCGCCATATCCAACGGAAGCTTTCAGGAATTTACTGCCAATACGGTCGTCATGTCCCATAGCACGGGCAACTTCCTCAACATTAGCTCCTGTCTTTTCACATAAAGCTGAGATCGCATTTATGGAGGAGATACGTTGGGCGAGGAAAGCATTTGAAGTAAGTTTTGAAAGTTCGGAAGACCAGACATTAGTGTGAAGTATCTTCTCCGGGGCAACCCAATTCTGATAAATAGAAGTTAGAACTTCGGAGGCCTTAAGGCCTTCTTCAGTTTGTTCGGCACCAATGAGAACACGGTCGGGATTAATAAGATCGCCAATAGCAGTACCTTCGGCAAGGAATTCAGGGTTGGAAAGAACCTGGAATTTCACCTTCTTTTCAGAGTGGGCAAGTATCTTTTTAATAACATCGACAGT
>CAYUEI010000533.1:0-1558 GCA_964443445.1 uncultured Prolixibacteraceae bacterium
TTCCACTGGCTGTCTTTGCTTCAGCTGCCATAGGTTCTACAAGGATCTTCCCTGCCAGAATTTTACCTTTTAAATCTGCCATTTTATTTTAATTTTTAGTTTAACATACATTTTTGATTCTCACTTTCTTCCAATTTCATGCCAAATGAATAAACTGTATTATTTATGCCATTGTGACATATTTTATAGCCGTAAAACAAAAAAGGTGTCACTTTTCAGAAACACCTTCATGTTATTTTTTCAATTCCTGATTATTTACCTTCTTCTTCTGTCTTGCCACCTACTGTTTCAATGTCAGAAGCTGAGGTAGGAAAATTAGGTGCTTGTGTAGGATCAACAGCTGATTGAATCTGTTCACTGATGACAGATTGCTTACTTACTGTACTCCTTGGGATAAAAGCACTTGCCAATATGCACAAAACTAAAAGTGCTCCTGCAAGATACCAGGTTGCCTTTTCCAAAAAATCTGCTGTGCGTCTGACACCCATTATCTGATTATTGCCGGAAAAGCTGGATGCTAATCCTCCACCTTTTGAATTTTGTACCAATACTATAAGTACAAGAAAAAGGCATACTATAAAAATTAGAATAATTGCAACCGTATACATTTTATTTGTCTTTAGATAATAACTCTTTTATTTTTTTTATTTGACCCGCAAAGTAAATATTTTTTTCCGGTATTTTCAAACTTAATTTTTCATAAGCTTTAATTGCTTCTTTATATAAGCCCTGCTTCATGTAAATTGAAGCTAAAGTTTCTGTTATAAAGTCCTCCTCAATCTTTGCCCCAGCCTCATTTTGCTCTTGTTGAGTTTCTTTTTCAGCGACTACAGGAATAATTGCATTTGCCTTAAGAAATCTTTCAATAAGATCATCATTGCTCAATTCTTTTATGTCGTCCCGTTCTTCTTCGATCTCTATCAGCTGAATCGGCGTTTCATAAAAACTGCCTCCTACCTTAATTTCCTCAAATTTGTCTTCAGTTTCAATATTCGATAAATTTATTGTATCGTCTATTGGTATCAATTCATATCTTTCCTGATCAATAAAATCCAATTCCAGAAGACTAAACAATCTGGATCTGTCGGAAATGAAAATAGCATTCTTTGATAGCTCGATGTTAAATTTATAATTCCCTGTATTCTTTAAATTCTTTAGATATAAACTCCTGGCCACAGAAAAAAAAGGGTAATATTCAATTATCTCTTTTAACCCTGTTTCAGTTGTATCATCAAGCAGCCACGGCTTTTTTACAAATTCTATGAATTCCGCCTTCTTCACTTTATTACCAGTTTCCTACTGATTTATTATATACATCTTCTATTATTTGCTTAACAATCGTCTCTACCAATTGCTCTTCTGCATCACTTAAAATTAAATCTGAGCTAAACTCATCATAAGCCGAAAATTCCGTTTCAAAATCCTGCTCATGATCTTTGTTGTTCGTAAACTTAACCTTAACCCTAACGGTAAGCCTGTTCATTGACGCTATATCATCCGATTTTATGGCCATCGGCTGTACGTCGTAACCAACTATCTCGCCTTCAAATTCAAGATC
>CAYUEI010000534.1:0-1555 GCA_964443445.1 uncultured Prolixibacteraceae bacterium
ACAAAGTAACGGCCTCTGTCCTGAAGTTTATCAAGAGCATAAGCAATGGCAGTTCCTGTTTCAAGGCTTACCAGTGAACCGTTGTTCCTTTTTTCAATATCTCCCTTATATGGCTGATATTCAATAAAACGGTGCGACATGATTGCTTCTCCTGCTGTACCTGTCATGATGTTGCTCCTCAAACCGATAATTCCTCTTGAAGGGATTATAAACTGAAGGAGTGTCCTGTCGTTCTTTCTTTCCATTGAAACCATTTCACCTTTTCTTCTTGAAACGAGTTCAATTACTTTGCCTGAATATTCATCAAGTACATCGATTGAAAGCTCTTCAACAGGCTCGTTCTTAACACCATCAATTACTTTAATGATAACCTGGGGCTGACCTACCTGTAGTTCAAACCCTTCACGACGCATTGTTTCAATCAAAACAGAAAGGTGAAGTACACCACGTCCGAAGACATTCCATGAATCGGCACTACCGGTTTCTTCTACCCTTAAGGCTAGATTCTTCTCAAGCTCTTTCTGTAGTCTGTCGTATATATGGCGCGATGTTACATATTTTCCGTCTTGTCCGTAAAATGGAGAGTTGTTGATTGTGAACAACATACTCATTGTTGGTTCATCAATATCTATTGTAGGAAGAGGTTCGGGATTATCAATATCAGCAACTGTATCACCAATATCAAACTGGTCGATTCCTACCAAAGCACAAATATCACCGGCAGCAACCTGTGGTACACTAATTCTGCCCATCCCTTCAAAAAGGTTTAATTCTTTTATTTTGGTACGTACAATTGAACCATCGCGGTGGCAGAGGCTAACCATCTGTCCCTCTTTAATATCACCCCTGTGTAAGCGCCCTACAGCAATTCTTCCAAGGTATGGAGAGTAAACAATAGATGAAATTAACATTTGAGTATTCCCTTTTTCAATTTTAGGTTCAGGAATATATTCAAGTATTGAATCGAGTAGAGCAGTGATATCATTTGTTTTTTTGTTCCAGTTGTCCGACATCCAGCCTTCCTTCGCTGAACCAAAGACAGTATGGAAATTAAGCTGGTGTTCCGTTGCATTCAGATTGAACATCAATTCGAACACAAGTTCATGCACCTCTTCCGGACGGCAGTTTGGCTTATCAACCTTGTTGATTACAACAATAGGTTTAAGTCCCATTTGAATAGCTTTCTGTAATACGAAGCGTGTTTGAGGCATTGGGCCTTCAAAAGCATCAACCAGGAGAAGTACCCCGTCGGCCATGTTAAGTACCCTTTCAACTTCGCCTCCAAAGTCGGCATGTCCCGGAGTATCAATGATATTGATTTTTACTCCCTTGTAGTTTACTGAAACGTTCTTGGCAAGAATTGTGATTCCCCTTTCTCTTTCGAGATCGTTGCTGTCCATTATCAATTCACCTGGTCTTTCATGATCCTTGAACAGTTTACCTGCAAGTAACATCTTATCTACCAGGGTAGTTTTACCGTGGTCAACGTGTGCAATTATTGCTATATTTCTTATTGGTATCATTCTCCTTGTTTAAAAGTCGCGCAAAAGTAGAA
>CAYUEI010000535.1:0-1554 GCA_964443445.1 uncultured Prolixibacteraceae bacterium
GGGTATAATCATGCTCTTCTCCACGAAGAGCGTCTTTCATTTCAAGGAATATTTGATTTATTTTATATTTAGAGTTCATAATTTTAACTGATTTCGTTTTCGTTTAAGCAATAAATTTTGTTCACACATTAATGACTTGGCAATAGAAATATTACCGGGTGTTGAAAACGGTTTGTTCTTAAACACAATGTTTGCTAATGAAGTTTTCATAGAAAATCCTCCAGATTTTAAATAGTTAATAAGAATAAGTGATTTAAAAATTCAAGAAATAAAGAACAACGCTATTATAAACCGAATTTTAGATTAATTCGGACGTGCATAGAGGGCACTATTTGCGCTGTAAATATTTTCATAGAAGTATTATTTTGCTTCTTTATGAAACAAATGTAGGAAAATTATAAATTATTGGAATACATAATGTCTCTTTTTTAATGTAGATTAAAAAGAATTAACATTAATTAAAACAGATAAAAAATCAACGCTTATATTATGCGGATTAGTACAAAATAAAAACTTGAAATCAATAATCCCCAAGCAACAACCGTTGCTATAACTAAAAAATGAACTGTGTAATTTTTTTTCCATTCATTTTTCCCCTGATGCGCTTCCCTGTTCATACCAAAACCTTTTAAAATGATTCCCTTTTATAACCTTTAGAAATAGTCTTTCCCCAAAGACTTGTTCAGATTATAAAAATATAATTTTTTAGATGCAAAATTCATGACAAATGAAAATAATTCTGTTTAAAAACAAGTTATACAACACATTATAGAGTTTTCATCCAGGTTGTTAACTTGAAACACTGTCCCATTTTAGGAAATTTATTTAATAATAGGGAAATTTATAAAATACTATATTTGTAAAAAATCTACATTATGATGCAGGTATTTGATGATGAATACTTTATGAGGAAAGCTCTGGAGGAAGCTAAAGATGCATATCAAGAAGGAGAAATTCCGGTTGGATGTGTTATTGTATGTGGAAATAGAATTATTGCCCGATCACATAACCTGACAGAAAAGCTAAACGATGTTACTGCTCATGCTGAAATGCAGGCCATTACTGCTGCAGCAAATCAGTTAGGTGGCAAATACCTTACTGATTGTACAATATACGTAACTGTCGAACCTTGCGTAATGTGTGCGGGAGCTTTATCCTGGGCTCAAATCAAAAAATTAGTGTTTGGTGCTTCTGATGAAAAAAAAGGATATCATAGATATTCTTCCGAAATATTACATCCTAAAATTGAAGTCGTTAAAGGGATAATGGAAAAGGAGTGTTCTTTGCTTATGAAGAACTTTTTTATCGAAAGGCGATAAATATTTTCAAAAATATGTGCATAGGTTTTTTTATATTCATAAGAAAATAATATATTTATACTCAATTATTTATCGACTATACTTTAACCCCTAATTAATTTTACATGGCAACAAAGACAATCAATGTCAAAGTCAGAGTCTTCATTGAAGAAATGCTAAGCTATTATCAATGGGACCATTCTTACGGAACAATTGACAAACCATTTCCTGCTGAATCTTTTTATTTACTGGAAGC
>CAYUEI010000536.1:0-1552 GCA_964443445.1 uncultured Prolixibacteraceae bacterium
TAAACAAATTCATAAACACCATTTACGGGAGTAATTAGCTCAGTGTATCTCAGTTCAATATCAATATTGTCGCCGGGCAGGATATTGCCCACTTTCATCTGCATAACATTTGGGCGCTCCTGCTCGAGGAGGGTAGCAGTATGCCCTTGTTCAATCGCCTCCTCATATTCCTGTTGCGCTTGTTCTTTTTCTTTTACCACGGCAGTCATAATCCTGTCGCCGATTATCATACGGAGCTTGTAAACTGCCGCTTTGGTCGACATTGGGAAGATGTATTTTGCTTCAATGGTTTTAGAGCCTACATTGGCATAACTTTGCAGGATTGTAACATCAGCAATTACACCACTTATATCGACGTTAACTTTAGTTGATTTAAGAGGTAGCTGATCGATAGTTGAATCTGAAGATTCGACATAGAAGAATGGAGAAATCGTTTTGTCTTCTGTTTCTTCTTCCTGGGCAAATGCCACTGATGAAAAGAAATTCAGGCTTATGGCTATTAAAAGTACTGATATTCTTTTTAGCTTTGAAAGAGTATGAAAGTTTTTCATTGGATAGTGATTTAGTAAGATATAATATCCTTAGATGTATTAGGGTGTTAAAAGGTTGCTTAAAAGTAATAAATTAACAAAATAAAGTTCATGATAAAATGAATGATTTAGTTAAAGAAACGATTCAGGACGTGCTCGATTCGGGTGAATCTTCAAAGATAAAGTTCAATGAAATGATGATACCTACTGCCATGAAGGTTGCAGGGCTGTCCGGAGTTGAGTCAAAAAGGATCGTAAAAGAGTTGATTCAAAAAACCAAAGGACTTACTTCACAGGGAAAAATTGAAATAGCAAAAGAGTTGTCGGACATAGGGATTATAGAATGTTTTATAATAGCATGTGATTTTCTGAAGACAGATAAGCAATTATTGAAAGATTCAGGTAAAGCTGATATAAGATATTTTAACAAAGGGCTTGATAACTGGGCAAGCGTTGATTGCTATGGTGTGTATGTGCATGGGAATGCATGGAGACTTGGTATTTTGGATGATGAAGATATTATTGATTTGATCAGGGATAAAGATTACTGGCAGAGGAGGCTAGGGGTAGTATCAACAATCCCGCTTAATCAGAAAGCGCATGGAGGCATTGGCGATCCTCAGAGGACACTGATGATTTGTGAAATGGTGAAGGATGATTATCAGGATATGGTCGTTAAAGCGGTGTCGTGGGCTCTTAGGGAGCTTGCAAAAAGGGAGCCGGAACCGGTAAAGGAGTTTCTTCTGAAACATGAGTCAGTTCTTCATAAAAGGATTCTGAGGGAAGTGAGGAACAAAATCTTTTACGGGAAGAAGAATTTGTAAAGTTAGGGTTCAACAGTAAATCATTTTTTTGATGAGCTTGGCATTACAAATTCTATAAAGCTGTTTGTAAATGCCATATTAACAATGTGAGGTGACAGGGTCAGTGCGAGCGTAGCGTGGCAATCTCTTCTTCTAAAGGACAGATTGCTTCACTTCGTTCGCAATGACGTAACCAACAACAGATTGCTTCACTTCGTT
>CAYUEI010000537.1:0-1551 GCA_964443445.1 uncultured Prolixibacteraceae bacterium
TGCGCGACTTCCTTTCAAAAAGCGATTTTGATAACTAATGGTGTATCATTGTTTTTATACCATACTGTCATTCCAGGCGTAGCGTAAATTGAGATATTCACGAATAAGCATAACTTTTAGTGAATTTATTCACCATAAGTTATATCCTTGAATGAAAAACGAAAATGTTGTTCGTAACATGATACCAATGACAGATTTGTATAACCTCCACATATTCAGGTATTTTACCTATAAATGTTGCTTTCTGTGTATTGAGATTCCTCACTTCGTTCGGAATGACTGTCATTCCGAGCAAAGTGAGACCGAAGCGAAGCGGAGCTCTGAAAGAAATCTCTGCAACTAGCAATTAGAATGTGTAAAACGAAAACCTTATAATGTGTAAAACAAAAACCAATTAAAGTGTAAAATACCAAAAATATATTATATATTTGCACTGTAAATGAAGCATATACAAAACAAACAATTTTAATATAATGAAGTACTATATTAGAATAGTAGAAGAAGAAATAAAGCAAAAATTGCAAGCCTCCGGAGCTTTGTTAATTAAAGGTCCTAAATCTTGCGGAAAAACTGAAACTGCCAAACGTTTTGCTGAAAGTATGCTACAAGTCGACCGGGATGAGCAGGTACCCATCGTAATGAGCATTGATCCTAAAATTTTACTGGAAGGGAAAACACCCCGGTTAATAGATGAGTGGCAGGAACAGCCTAAGTTATGGAATTATGTCAGACACGAGGTGGATGACAGAAAGAAGAAGGCTCAATTTATTTTAACCGGCTCTGCAAACCCTGAAGAAGAAATTAAATTGCATAGCGGAGCCGGAAGATTTATTGTTGTTGAAATGCAAACTATGTCATGGCAGGAAATGGGCTATTCGTCAGGTGAAGTAAGCCTCAATGCTTTATTGCAAGGCGAGGCAATAGTTTATTCAAACAATAATCTTTCTATTGAACTTATTGTTGAAAGAATGATTAAAGGAGGTTGGCCCTCATTGCTAAACAGTTCTCTTAATGAGGCGATTCTATTAAACAGAAGTTATATTGATTTGCTGGCAGACGCAGATATGAGTCGGGTTTCAAATGTGAAACGTGATCCTCAAAAAGTTCGTTCTTTACTTCGTTCTCTTGCCCGAAATGTTGCAACGTTAGTTGATAATACTACGCTGGAAAAAGACATTAAGGCGTTTGAAAATACAGATTTATCCCGACCTACCATTATTGATTACCTGAATGCATTGTCGCAATTAATGATATTTGAAGAACAACCTGCATTTAACACACACATACGCTCGTCAGCCTCGTTGCGCAAATCTCCTAAAAGGCATTTTTGTGATGTTTCTCTTGCAATTGCGGCATTAAAGTTAGATAAGAGTAGAATGATGAACGATTTGAAATATTGCGGATTTTTATTCGAATCTCTTGTATATCAAAATCTTAAAGTATACTCCAATGCAAATGATGCCGAAATTTTTCATTACAGAGACTCAACAGGTTTAGAAGTAGATGCAATCATACAACAAAGCAGCGGGGCATGGGCTGCATTTGAAGTTA
>CAYUEI010000538.1:0-1543 GCA_964443445.1 uncultured Prolixibacteraceae bacterium
ATGATTGAAAAATGAATAAATTCAAAATCATTGATTGAATCATCAATCATATATTGAATATTTTATTTGAGAGATTTAATTTTTTTTGGGGGTTTTAAAATGAAGAAGCGATTGAGGATTATGTGGGGAATATTGAAAAAAGTTGGTAATGCAAACATCAACCTTGACCATTACTGGTTTTTGCCAAAGCCTGTTATGATACCTTTGGAAAATGAGGATCAGGACATCAGGGATGACAACCGACTTAAAAGAAGTGAAATGCACAAGGGCAGTTGGCCGCATTTTGTGACCAATTATAAGCTCAGGCAGAACAAAAAGTAGGACAAGTAATACATGCAACTGATCTCAGGGTGGTTTGTGTGGGATTACTATAATTAATTTTTTGCGATCATGAAGAAACGAAAATTATTAACATTAGCATTTCTGCTATTTCTGGTGGTAAGTGCTATCGGTCAGGAGATACCCGACGGGTATAATCCCTTTGTTCCGGCTAACCTCGATGATCCGTCGAAGCTGACGGTTGCTCCGGTAGTCGAAAGTTCGTTCCACAGATATTCAGTAACCGGCGACAGGAAGTACACCGAGGCATCGACCTTTGTATGGTACGTAGAAAATGGTACCATAGGAACTTATGACCCGGTGAACGATGTGTGGACACCAATAAGAACCCTGACTCTGGGAGCAGGCGAGTACTTGGAAAAACCGGGTACTGTTGTTGGTGCGAACCAGAATTCTTCGGAGATATGGGTCAGGTGGAATGACAACAGCAGTGGCCGTACAGGCTATGTGGCGGTTTACGAAAGGAGTGCCGATCAGTGTATCATATCTGATATGATAACAGGTTATAAGCACAACATTTTGCTTCCACCGGAAATATGGTTTGCTGAAGGAACACGTGAAGAGTGTTCTGACCAGACGTATTCAGTCACCGTACAGTTTAATCAGTTGCACATCGATTCATATCCATATACGTTTACCTTCTCCTATCCGGGGAATGACGGGATATATATTCAGGACGACTATACGCTTCAGTCGACTGACCTTAGCAGCTCGTTGCAATATACCTTCGATCTGCAGGCGGTACAGGATTTAACTTTCGGAACTGATGAAACGTATGCGATTACCTTGCTTGAGTTGAGAGACAAATATGGATCGAAGGGTAAGATAGCTCCGCTGGGCGCTTCGGCAGGACAGTTTGATAAGGTTAATATTACGATTTTGCATTTGCCGAGGACAGAGGGTATGACTATGGATTGATGGCGTATCCAGGATCTTGTGTCTTGAATCTGTTTAAGGTATCAAGTATCAAGTATCAAGAATCAAGATTGGATAATGCAGATTTGGAGATACAGGTGCTTAAGATAGAAAGATAAAAAAGAGATTTAGAAAGCAACAAAATGAGCAAAAGAAAACAAGTAGCAGTAGAATGTATCAAGATTAGAATACTCTAAGTCCTGATACTTGATACTTGATACTTGTGTCTAAAATATGAGACGGACATTAAGAAAAATATTATACTTCATGATCGCGACCATAGCAATAA
>CAYUEI010000539.1:0-1543 GCA_964443445.1 uncultured Prolixibacteraceae bacterium
ACATTTTTCATTTCTTCCGGACAGTTTATTACAGTTACTGCCCAAAACAGAACTCCGTAAACTTGTTTATTTAACCCTGAGGCGAAACGAAACAATTTGACATTAAAATTCTTACTATCAAAAGCATGCCAGGTAAGTTCCTGATCTGCAACCTTTACCTTTTCTCCGTTTTTGGGAAGAACAGTAAATTGATTTGGAAAATACTCAGTTGCAAATGCTGTCCTTAAATAACTATCTGTAAAAACAGTATTGCTACGGTTGGGTTTGTTGATTGGCTCCAGTAGTAACCAGCGTTGAATAAATCCATCAGCATCCGGTGTCTTCATTTTTGTTGTGGCAGGAGTGAAGTATTCATCAATACTCCGAGGGGTAGTGTTTTGAGGTTTAACATCTTTTTTTTCTCCGGATGTAACGGATTGTCCTTGTAATCCCAGTCCTGCCAGAATTACAAAGCTCATAGTTAAAACGAAAGCTTTAGGTTTAATGCTCATAATGGCTTTTTAAAGTGTTTATATTGATGTTTTAAAAAAGCAACTCATTTTCATTATGAAAAAATATCATACATATTTTTAAGACTATGTATCAGCTTTAAAGTTTAATTGAAGTCTCTAAAAATGTTGGCTTAAAAAATCTATTTTGTCGAATTTATATGAAAAGATTCTGGCTTTTCTTTCCCATTCTCATTTAAACATTTAAAATTCAACCTAATAAATTTTATTTTTTCATATTATTCAGAATTTCCTTGCCAAAAGCCAGACATTCACTTCGTTTAAGATTATCATACTCTTCCATATTTGGAAATGATTGCATTTGTTTTCTGACATCAGGTTCCATTAATCCCCAGGTAATACGACCTAAAAACACCTTTGATGGTACTCCTTCCACACCAGTCAATTTGACAAGATGATTGTCGAAGAAATTGCGATATTGATCTTGTGTTACCGGCTGTCTCATGTTTCCACAAACGGCAAAATAACCTTTGATTTTATTTTTTAATGCCTCTTTGTGTTTAGTTAAATAATCCTGCAATTCTTTTGGAGTTACTCCGCTCCGAATGGAACCCCCAACAATAATATGTTTATATTTCGATAAATCGGGATTCTCCCGAACATCGAAAACGTTGGCAACACCATCCATGCCTTCTGAAATCCAAACGCTTGCATCACGCGATGATCCGCACCATGTACCATAAAGAATTGCCCATTCTCCGTTTTCTTTTGTAGGATAATATTCCAAAGCCATGGTTTTACGATGTAAAAGTAATGCTCCGGCAGCAATTACGCTGGTTTTAAAAAAGTCTCGTTTATTCATGTCTATTTCTTTTAATAAGTGAAAATCGTAAAAAATATACCAATAGTCTTTACTGAAAATTTTATGTTAGCATTATTATTTAAAATAGTTTATAACACTATTGCCTATAATATTTTTAAAAATAAACAAATATTTTTTCTATATACTATTCATGAGTAATTAAGTTTAAAGTCATTGTACAGAAATACTACCAAATACTAACCAGATCCGTACCAAAGCCGTCCTTTCTCCC
>CAYUEI010000540.1:0-1541 GCA_964443445.1 uncultured Prolixibacteraceae bacterium
AAAGACAGCGATAGATGTAAAAGAGGGAAAAAATAAATCTTTTAAAATAAGTTCAAACCAACGTGGAAACCTACCCAGAAGCTGTTTCTCCAATTAGGAAACCTGTCAAAAGTATTTTGCTTCACGTTCCAGTAAGGTTTAATGTCAGAGCCCTTAAATCCTTCTGTATTTGGTAAATAATATGATGATGCCAGGTTAAGTGTAGGACCGGCATTAATCCATATATTTTTAAACAAATTTCTTCTTAAGCCAATTTTAAGCTGTGAAATATTGTTAAATTTTTCTGCGTAGAATAGGAACCATCTACCAGGTCCCCATACATATTCCTGATGACTTGTCAATTCAATATTCAGCTGGGTTTTATCAAATAAACGGCTGTTATGACCAAATCCGAATCCAAGTGCATAACGCCCTAACCCTCCGGTTAACTTACTGATTGTATATATGCTGTAAAATTTTTCAACACCCATTCGATAAGCAAGCTGAACAGGAGCCCAATCTGTAGTTGATATTTCAAAGTTGCGGTACCCATTCTTTTTTACTATGCTTATAAAAGAGACAGGTATACCTTCAATACTATCGCAAATATTAATAAATCCGGCAAGCTGCACACCCTTTACGTTGCGGGCAATATTCATGAAACCTGAGCCTTGTATTCCTTTAACATCGCGGGCAAAATTAGCAAAACCTGCTCCCTGTATACCGGAAATATCTCTCGACCAGTTAGCAAATCCTGCACCTTGAATTCCTTTAACATCTTTAGCCCAGTTTCCAAAACCCGAACCCTGAACCCCGGTAACATCGCTCGCGAAATTTCCAAATCCGGAAAGCTGTAGTCTGCTTACCCCTTTAGATGAGAAGTTTGCAAAGCCGGCACCCTGATATGAATTATCAGTACTATCATTAACATTGGCAAAACCTGCAATAAGAAAAGAATTATTGGCTGAGCGGTTAAAGTTCAAAAATCCAGAAACCTGAAATCCGTTGAAATTTCTGTTAATATTAGAAAACCCTGCCCACTGAAAACCTTTATAATCATTCCCATTGATATTCGCAAACCCGCTAAGCTGTGCTCCTTGAGAAGAATACTCAGAAGCACCTCTGTCAAAACCGCTAAGGTTGATAAAGCCTGAAGCCTGAACCCCGTTTGAATAAAAACGGTTTGCATTTATGAAGCCTGACAATTCAAGATATTCAGATGCAGCACCAACTCCAATAAATGTATTAAGTGAAACATCGTTTATGGTTTTATAAAAATAAATACCGTTAGTTCCAATAGGAGGAGTGAATAAAGTAAACTGCATTGGTACCCTTCTCAAATCAGAAGCTTTTTGTTCCTCCTGAGAAAAAGTTAAAGTTGAGATCAATAATAGAATTACGATTAAAATTTGTGTTTTCATTTGTTTTATTTTTAAAGTTTTTGCTATTCTTTATAAGCTGGAAAAAATTTCAATATTCAAGATTCGGATTTAACCTTTTTAACGATAATGACAATAAAGAATAAAAGGGGTTGCAGCTGAAAGATATTTTTTCTTAAAAAA
>CAYUEI010000541.1:0-1520 GCA_964443445.1 uncultured Prolixibacteraceae bacterium
TTCAAGAATTCCGCCATCAACACCTGCAGCAAGAGAAGCTGAGAAAGATTTAGGTGACTTATCACCAAAGTTTACTTCGCGAACTTTAATAAAGCCTTTCATCCTTGTTCCGGAAACATATACACCTTGTTTTTTATTTTGAGAGATGGTGCATTTTTCCGACCATGCCATTGTTTCAGCTTCGACACGTTTGTAGGGGTTCAGCTGACCAACAGGTTTTGGACCTTCCTTTGTTATTGTAATTGCAGGAATAGTGCCGTCGGCGTTGTAATTGAACTGTTCTACGCATGATGAGCGTCCAAAACTTCCACCGTTGTGATGAATGCCCGTATGATAAAAAATGTATGAATTGCCTTTATAATCAACGATTCCGCCATGATTGGTAAAACTGTTTGTATTTTGTCCGGAAATAATTTTACCCTGATAATTCCATGGTCCTGTCGGGCCATCGCTCATAGAGTAGGAGAGGACTTCGCTTCCTTTTTCCATTCCGGCAAACATCATATAATACTTGTTGTTACGCTTGTAAAACCAGGGACCTTCAACAAACATATCTTTGAATTCTACTCCGGGCTTGAAATTTTCCCTGCTTCCTCCAAACGATTCAACAGATTGAGGAACAGTGATAATATCACCTGAATATGAAATCATGTCCTTATTCAGTTTTACATAGAATAAACTGCCGTTTCCCCAATATAGGTAGGCTTGTCCATCATCGTCAATATATACTGTAGGGTCAATATTCGACCAGCTGCCGTTAGAAACCAGTGGTTTTCCGATTGCATCTTTAAAAGGACCTGTCGGACTATCGGAAACTGCAACGCCTACTGCCATATTATTTTCAACAGTTTGGGCACACATATACCAATAAAACTTGCCATTTCGTTCGATACACTGAGCTGCCCAGGCACGATCGCGCGCCCAGGTGAATGATTCGAGAGAGATAGGACTTCCATAGTCAGTCCAGTTTACCATATCGGTGGTTGATAAAACTCTCCATTTAATCATGTAGTAAAAATCGAAGCCCGGAATGTCATCGCCTGCATAGACGTACAAGGTTTCGTTATGAAGCATTGGTGCAGGATCGGGCGTGAAGTGAGTCTGTACAAATGGGTTTTGTGCGTTAATTACTCCTGAAAAGAGGAATAAAGATAAGAACGAAATGTAAAATGTGATTTTCATAGTATTTAATGTTTGTGTTATTTTCAATTAGTGGGATAAAAATAGAGTTTTATGTTTTTCTCGATTTCTACTTTTAGATAAAATTACATAAAAGAGGAATAATTTTCAATAAATGTGTAATAACTGATTTTTTTAAAGTTGTATTTACGGAGCTTTCCTTTTAAGGGGTGGGTAATCCCTCTGCTACCATACTGTCGCCCCAATGGAATTTTTTGAGTTACATCGAACCACCGTCATTGCGAACATCGAACCACCGTCATTGCGAACATCGAACCACCGTCATTGCGAACGAAGTGAAGCAATCTGTCCAATAGAAGAAGAGATTGCCACGCTTCGCT
>CAYUEI010000542.1:0-1516 GCA_964443445.1 uncultured Prolixibacteraceae bacterium
TCTTGCAATGCCCGCAGTTTGGTTCCCAGAAAACTATTACAGTAAATTTAGCCTGTATCTGATGAAGACTTTCTATTTCACCGTCTATGTTTTCCATAACAAGCTCAGGTGCAATATTTCCTATCAGGTTGTGGCGGGTTAAAAATGCTTGTTCCTTAATTGTTGCCAAAACAGTCGAGTCAGCCCAGGTTGCCTGACCACTTAAATATACTTCATCGGCAATTTTAAGGAAAACTGCATCCATCCCCATTATCTTCGATTTGGCGCTGTTGTTTAAAAGATATTGTGACATATACTGATACATCATCTGGTTTGGCTTACTCTTTTCCAGTAATTTCATCACCTGGGGTATTATTGTGTCAGGTGATTGAATAAGAATTTTATTGAAATAATTATCCATCATTGGATTTAGAAGGGGAGTATAAAGTATCCTGTCGTCGGTAAAGTCTATATTATCAAAGTAATGATCCCTCCTGAAATTGTAGTAATGAAACCACGCAATGGAATCATATTTGGGATCTGTTCTTTCAATCGTAAGTTCCGGAATATCTACCTGATCAGCCGATTTGATGAACAATGAATACATCGAACCCGGATTTTTCTGAGCTTCCTGCCTGATGTAACTAATCATTTCTTTATCAAGCTTATTTAACTGGTCAGATGCCTCCTTGATTAAAGTAGAGTCCTTTTCCTTTAACTGACTTTCTAATTTTGATTTTATCTGCGACTTCTCTTTCAGGAAGTTCTGATATTGAACGAAATCTTCACTTTCTTTAGCCTTTTGAATTTTCAGATTGGCATATAAATCCTTTATATCTGTTGTTATGGAGAAATCCTGATCGCTTCCGACAAGAAAATCGAAATATGTCTTATCGTTGAGATAAAGCAAGTATAAGCCCTCACGAAGTTTCTCATCTCCTGCGAATGCGCCTTTCCCTGCTTTGTCAAGCTTAATGGTGTCATTGACATAAATTTTACCATCGAAATGATGAGCAAGAAAAACTGAAGTGTCTTTTAGTCCTGACCACTGTATTGAAATACGATAACCTTCAGCTTTAGAAGTGAAGGCTATCAACACTAAAACGATTGTTAGAATAGTATTTCGACTAACCATAATTGCAAATTAAATTTGCCGTAAAAATGCAAATTTTATTCCATTAGGTCAACATTTCCGTGCTTACTTAAAATTTTTACATCAGATGAAGGATTTTCGCCACCAATTCTTACTTCGTAATATTTTCTGAAGTCATCTTTTATTGATTTTTTTATATCTCCCTTAGGAAACTTTATCTCGCAGAATTGAGTGTCACTGATAAGATTGTAGTTTGCTCCTGAATCAATGCCAATCTTGATATTCCCGAATTTATTATCAACTTTTATCTTATTGAAATCTTTGGAAATATGCTTTACAAAAATATCACCGTATTCTGTATTAACATCAATTGAAGTCAATAACTCATCAATTCTAAAACCTGTGAATTTTGATTCAATTGAGATATTTTCAACATTATTGATG
>CAYUEI010000543.1:0-1513 GCA_964443445.1 uncultured Prolixibacteraceae bacterium
TCTTCCCTGCCAAGCTTCTTCAATTCTTCAATTACTGAAGGAACAAGAGTCTTATGACCTGCTGCCAGTGATGAAACGCCCAATACATGAACGTCATTTTCAACAGCCTGTTTTGCACTCTCTTCAGGAGTTTGGAATAATGGGCCCATGTCAACATCAAAACCAAGGTCTGCATAACCTGTTGCTACAACCTTAGCACCGCGGTCATGTCCGTCCTGCCCCATTTTCGCAATCATGATACGAGGCTGACGACCTTCCATTTCTGCAAACTTCTCGACTAACTTCACAGCCTGGGCAAAGTCACCGTCATTTTTAGCTTCTGATGAATACACGCCTTCAATTGTTCTGATTATTGCTTTATATCTTCCTGCTACTTTTTCGCAGGCATCTGAAATTTCACCCAATGATGCACGCTTCTTGGCAGCATCAATCGATAATTCAAGAAGGTTACCCTGTTTTGTTTCAGCACATTTGGTTATTGCAGCAAGGGCTGCCTTTACCTCTTCTTCATTCCTGTTTGCACGAAGGTTCTTTAATCTCTCAATCTGCGAAATCCTTACCGCAGTATTATCTACTTCCAGAATATCAATTGGGTCTTCTTTTTCAAGACGATATTTGTTTAACCCTACAATTACCTGGTTTTTTGAATCAATACGTCCCTGAGTACGTGCAGCAGCTTCTTCTATACGCATTTTTGGAACACCTGTTTCAATTGCTTTAGCCATACCGCCAAGTTTTTCAACTTCTTCAATCAACGACCATGCTTTTGTGTAAAGTTCTTTAGTAAGTGTTTCCACATAATATGAACCTGCCCATGGGTCGAGAGAACGACAGATTTCTGTCTCCTGTTGAATGTATATCTGAGTGTTACGTGCTATACGTGCCGAAAAGTCGGTTGGCAAAGCAATAGCTTCGTCAAGTGCATTTGTATGAAGTGATTGTGTATGTCCTAAAGCTGAAGCCATAGCTTCAATTGCTGTACGTCCTACATTGTTGAAAGGATCCTGCTCTGTAAGCGACCATCCTGATGTCTGTGAGTGTGTACGCAAAGCCATCGACTTTGGATTCTTAGG
Source organism: uncultured Prolixibacteraceae bacterium (assembly GCA_964443445.1). Taxonomy (GTDB): domain Bacteria; phylum Bacteroidota; class Bacteroidia; order Bacteroidales; family Prolixibacteraceae; genus CAYMTR01. Next base: position 1,074 of record CAYUEI010000543.1, read on the forward strand.
ATTGAACTGCTTAACCAGCTTGGCCCAGATCATACGTGCAGCACGCATCTTGGCTATTTCCATGAAATGGTTCATCCCTATAGCCCAGAAGAAAGAAAGACGAGGTGCAAATGCATCGATGTCCATTCCTGCTGCTATACCTGCTCTCAGATATTCAAGTCCGTCTGCAAGTGTATAAGCCATTTCAATATCAGCAGTTGCCCCTGCTTCCTGCATGTGGTAGCCTGAAATTGATATTGAATTGAACTTAGGCATGTTCTTAGCTGTATATTCAAAAATATCAGCTATGATTTTCATTGAAAATTCAGGAGGATAAATATAGGTGTTACGTACCATGAATTCCTTCAGGATATCATTTTGTATTGTACCTGAAAGTTGTTCAAGGGTTGCTCCCTGTTCAAGACCTGTAACGATATAGAATGCAAGAATCGGCAACACAG
>CAYUEI010000544.1:0-1504 GCA_964443445.1 uncultured Prolixibacteraceae bacterium
TTTTCAGTTTCCTGTACTGTAAATGATCTTGCACTTAATACTGCCATTTCATTCATGACTTCACCTTTTCTTCGTGAAGTAACTACCACTTCATCCAGCTTTTGTACTTTTTCTATAAGTTCTATGGTGAATACTTTTTCTTTTCCGGATGCTAAATCAATATTGTTAATTATAACGGGTTCATATCCAAGAAAACTGACTTTTATTGAATATCTTCCAATTGGCAATTCTTTAAAAATGAATGAGCCATTTTCAGAAGTCATCGTCCCGGCTTTATTGTCGGCTCCTTCAAGAGAAACGTTTGCCCCGGGGAGAGTGACTTTGGAAGATTGGTCAATTACTACTCCCCTTAGGTTTTGCTTAAATTGTCCGAAAGAATAGCTGTAGGTAAAGATTAATAATGCAATGAATGTTAATGTTTTCATATTAATAATGATTAGGTTGTTTATAAAGACAATCTTTTTTGATAAGGGTCCAAAAATTGCTATAATTAATTAACCTTAGAATTCTTTTATGACGAACTGTTAATTTTGAAAGATGAATTGATACACAAACTCTTTTATTTCCTACTTTTGCAGACTTTATAATTATAAAAAATAAATGGAGTATCAGTTATTTACCTTAAATAACGGGATAAGGGTAATCCACCAGCAAGTAGATTCTCCGGTTGCTCATCTCGGAATAGTAATTAATACCGGTTCCCGCGACGAAGAAGCCGAAGAACAAGGTATGGCTCATTTTATTGAGCACACTATTTTCAAAGGGACAACTAACCGTAAAGCGTTTCAGATTTTAAACAGAATCGAAGATGTTGGAGGAGAGCTTAACGCATATACCACAAAAGAGGAGACTGCTATTTATGCTACTTTTCTCAATCAATATTATGAGAGGTCAGTTGAACTTCTAAGCGATATATTAATAAATGCTTCTTTTACTGCCAAAGAATTGGATCTTGAAAAAGATGTCATAATCGAAGAGATTAATTCATATAATGATTCCCCTTCTGAATTGATATTTGATGAATTCGAAGAACTTATTTATGATGGACATCCAATTGCAAGAAACATTCTTGGAACCCCTGATACTGTAAAATCGTTTGATAAGGTCAAAATTAAAAGTTTTATGGATAGAAATTATATTACCAGTGAAATGGTGATATGTTCTGTTGGTAAAATAGATTTCCGATTGTTTGAAAAGCTTATTATACAGTATTTTAGTTTGCTTCCTGAAAGACTTTCTCAAAGAAACAGATATAAGTTCACTGATTTCAAAACTCAGTCTAAAGAAATTACAAAAGATACTTTTCAATCTCATTGCATAATAGGTACTGAATCTTACGATCTTAGAAGTGATTTAAGGCTTCCGATGGTTCTCCTGAATAATATTCTGGGAGGCAACTCAATGAACTCACGTCTTAATATGTCTCTTCGTGAAAGAAATGGAATTGCCTATAACGTTGAATCAAACTATTCGCCATATACTGATACCGGTATTTTTATGGTTT